>JAOUKW010000398.1 GCA_029882335.1 Candidatus Heimdallarchaeota archaeon
TATTATTTTCTCTAATATACACCACATTAACTATTATCATGGTGTTTCAAAGTTATGTATTTGATGAAGATTTATTAGTTGACATTTAAATTCCGCTAAAATTGAATTGATTAACATTTAATTCGGTGAGAACCTACGCAATGGGATTACCAATAATCTTAATGATTGGGTCTAAATTTATTGATGATCTTTTTTGTATTTACAAAATACATACTTACACACGTTCAGCCCTTTCCCTGCCTGCCGTCGCCAAACTCCCACACTTGTAATGTGGGGTTAGCCGAGACTTCAATCTGTGGCTTCTTTCCGCTCCTTCGTCGGTTAGACTTCATTGGAGTCGGGTTTTCCATGTTATTTTCCATTAGTCGATCACATGCAAAGAAATCATTGAGATTTATTTGCTGACTAACGTTTCTCCGGGGGAGAATAGGACTTCTCACTGATTGTTTTTGAAACAATTTTTGAGCCTTCGGTCGTTCTACAGGTAGATGGCGACCTAGTCCTTCTAGTAAAGATTTATCTCTAACTAGACTCGGTAATATATTTGTTTTAGTATATTAAGTACTTATTCCATTATGTTAATCAATTTTACATATTGATAATACATTCAATACCTATGATACAATTTATTGGCTTAGAAAATAGAACCTCTGTTTTTGATATCATTGATATAGATAGTTTAATTTCAACAAAGACAAACAATCAAATGGTAATATATAAAATAACCTGAGCAAAATTGATTAAAAACCTCTAAATTCAAAATAAATTCATTCTGATTTGATTTATATTAATTAGCAAATATGATTTGTAATAAAAATTCTCATATTCTATTATTCTTGTGATTTAGTTCTGCTTTTGTGTTTTTCTAAAGGGTCTGTTTCTACTTTTGGTGCTTCATCTGATGGCTTGAGTGATCTCATGTATAGCATTAGTATGATTCCAATGAAGAATACCATTTTAAACACAGGAGAAGCAAATATTCTACCAATGATAGATGAATCAGATCCATCATTAGATGCTGTAATACCATCTTCTAACGTACCCCCTGCAAGTAATACATCTATATCACTTTGTAATCTCTCGAGTGAGGTTTGACCTACCCATTTTCTGATTACGTTACCATCTGGATTGAATAAAAACATTTGAGGTGTACTATCAACACCAAATGTAGTTCTTATATAATTATCTGTATCCATTCCTATGGCCCAAGTAGTTGGATGTTCTGCAGTAAATTCTGATATGCGGTCTAATGTGTCTGCAGTGCCAATAAAATTAACACTTACCGATACCATTGACATTTTACTTCCGTGACTGGTATGTAGTTCTTTTAAATCACCATGTTGGGCCTGACATGCCCCACAGTCGATATCCATTGCTTCTAAAAATAAATAACTACCTTCATAATTAGCGTATTCTACATCTGCATTTTGTAAATTTCTATAACTTCCTGTAAGGCTATATCCATTTGTTGAAAATGGTAAGGTCAGAAAAATTGTAATTGTTAGTATACTGATAACTTTTCTCATAACTCTTCTTTACCATATTTAACTCATAATAATAAATACTTAAGGATTAATATAATAATTATCATCAGATAACAAGATTAAATTAAATAACTGATGCTTTGGATGGTAACAATATTGTAATAATACCTAATTATTGCATTGATTCAATAGTACTAATTATTAGTAAAAATTTATTTATTATTTTGATACATATTGGATTTTGAAGAAGAGATTAAAGATATTAGAGATGGATTTTTCTCGGGTAATGCTATTCTTCGTTCGAGGTCTGCAAGGCTTGCAGCAAATCATGGTATGCTATTTGTTAATCAGTTAAGATCCACATTAGATGATGAATTTTACGAAGCTAGAGGATTTTCATCACTTTCGTTAGGTATGATTGGAGATAAAACATCAGCGGTTATTATTGCAAAGTTGCTTTCAGATGATGAGGAAGAGGTTAGATTTCAAGCAGCTGAAGCACTCGGCATGCTACTTGACAATCAAACTATAAATTCATTAGTGATGGCTTTATCAGATGAAAGTAGGGAGACTCGTAATCAAGCAATTTTAGCTCTGAAAAAATTCGATCAGGAATATCTAGGGGAAGAAATATTGAACTGGTTGAAAAAATTACATGTGAATACAATAAAGCAGGAAACTGAAGAGGAAATTGAAATTGTTAATGTAATCCGAGGTATAGTTGAAGCAGTCGGTTTTTTTACAGCAACTTGGGTAGATAATGTACTTGAATTTGGATTACAAAGTGGTGATTTAGAAATGATTCGATTATCTTGTTTGAGTATTGGGAATGGATTACATGATCGATTTTTAGAGGAAGTCCATCTATACACAACTCACGATGATGATGATTTACGTTTATCTGCAATTTGGTCAGTAGTACAATTTGATTTTCCAAATAAGCAGGAATTTCTACTCCTGCATGTATTTGATTCTTACGAATTTATTCGAGAATTAATAATTATAGAATTGTCTCATTTTCCAATAGAAAACATGGAGGAAATTTATCAAAAATACTCTCTTGATTCAGAATATTCAGTTCGAATTGCAATGGCAAATTCATTAGGGTTGAACACCAATAAATCCAAATTAAATTATCTAAAAATATTACTCAACGATGAGAATTCATTTGTTAGACAAGCAGTTGTTAAATCACTTGGTAATTATGATATAATTGATACTAAATCAATATTAGAAGAACGAAAATTGGTTGAATTGGACGATTTAGTTAAAATTAATTTGACAAATATTTTGCAGCAGAACGGGGATGATTGATAGAAATTTATTTAAAATTATAAAAAATCAATCTTTAGTATATTTACTTTGGGTAAGAGTAATTAATTAAATTACATAACAAAAGGTATTCCACCTGATAAACTAATTCCAGAGCATCATCCTTTTCAGAAGATAAGGGTGAAATCAAAGCAATTTTTTGCTCGGCATTTAACCCGAAATGATATAGTGCGTCATGGATTAAGTAGACCAGGTCATCATGTATTTTATCGAATGGAGATGGAGTATGATGCTGCTTTAAATGTATATTCTTCTTTAGTAGATAAGTTAAATGAGATACAAATTTCAAAAGATATAACGATTAAGAGTCTTAAACATCCAAAGGAGACTAATGAATTTCTGTTTTTATACAATGCGATATTTCTTATGGCACCTGACCCTAGTAGAACAATCACATTTGAAGAAGCAATTGGATTTCCTGAAGAACGTACATTTGTTGCTTGGTTATGGTCGGGAATGGCAGGATTTATTTATCTAACAATAGAGAAAGATCCATTGGGATCTGATGAAACAGTAGGTGCAATTGCTGGTATTGGAGTATTGGCAAAATATCGGGGTAGAAAAATCGGTTTAAAGTTATTAAAACATGCAATTGATTATTTTAGAGATAAAGGAATAACAAAATTAGTTTGTGAAATTTATGAGCATAATGAAGCATCCATGAGGATGTTTTCAGGATTGGGTATGAGTGTTGTTGGGACCATGATACTTGAAGAAGAACAACCAGAGGTGGTTTTGTAATTGTGGTAAAGAGTAAATACACTCTGTTTGACATAAAATCTGAGATTGACCTGATATTGGCTGATTCTCGATCAATATTGGAATTTAACAAGGATGAATTAGGTATAATCATTAATGTTTGGATAGATGCTTTGAGAAAAAAAAGAATGTTGGTAGATATAAATTCTGATAATGTTCTTGTTGTTGGAGATATTCATGGAGATTTAGAACAGCTACAACGGGCACTTCATTTATATGACATTGGGGAGGTCAGTAAAGTTGTTTTTAATGGAGATTTAATTGATCGTGGTCCCGAAATGGTTGAGTGTATTAGTTTAGTGATGATT
>JAOUKW010000399.1 GCA_029882335.1 Candidatus Heimdallarchaeota archaeon
AAAATCGAAATACTCTCATGGCAGCCCACTTGGAAGAGCAATTGAACTGGAAAACATAGATCCAAGTAATTGCCTAATCATCGGTACACGATATCTCACCCAAATCGAACAACAAATCATCGAAAATAACAAAATAAATGAATTCAAAATGCATGATATCGAACAATCAGACTTTAACATGAACATCTTTCAAGAAAAAATACTCGAAATCGCAAAAAACGTCGATCATATCTATGTGTCCATTGATATTGATGTATTGGATCCTGCATTTGCACCTGGGACTGGAACTCCTGTAGGTGGTGGAATGAGTACCTCTCAACTGATGCAATTTATCAGTGCCATACCCATAAAAATTCGTGCATTCGATCTTATGGAAATCTCACCTCCACTTGATCACAGTGGAATAACTCTTAAAGCAGCCATGGGTATATTTACTGAACTACTGGCACAAATAAAGACCCAGTACTAATCAAAATCGTCGAATAGCGTTGATCTTGGATTGTATCGTTTAATGAGGTGATATAGACAAGCAATTTCTCAAGAAATATATCCAAATCTTAACTCACCAACCCCAATCCTTGTGTACTGGATGAAAGCTCAACATCACATATTTCAATTACAAAATAGTGATACCAATACGAGGGTCAAGAGTGGTAATTCTTTGGATTTCTCAATCAAATATATCAAATATTAAATAAATGGCTTTATAATATTATACTTAACTGATCTTAACTTTTTCAATTTATTTGAAACTTCAAATTCTCTATTTAAAACAGCTAATCTCACAACCACAATTGGTGAATTGCACGGAGTAATTAAATTTCTAGTTTATAGTACGATTTTCATTCAATTGATGGGACTAACTATAAATTATATAGTCAAAATATGCTTATTTATATAGCTTTATATCATCGAAAATCTCTAGACGTTTAATTGGTACTAGAGACGATTGAGATTAGCGACAGCCATATACATCACTATGACAATACAGGACATACCATCGTTAAAGCCAAATTAGAACAATTAAATGATACCAAAATGTACATACCACGAGATGAACTTATACTGAATTATATTAATAATTATTGTAAAATAAATGAAAAAGTTCTAATCGTATATCTCCCTCCGCATTCTACAAACGAATCTAAATCTTCATACCTACTACAAGATAAATTTGTAGATCTCAACATTAACAGTGAAGATATTAATTATTATAATCAAAATGCATTTTGAATGGTTAATTTACACCACATAATCAATCATGAATGTTGAGTACAATCACTATCTAACATCAGAATTGATGACTAACATACCATCCTTGTACGAAATATCAGTTTTAATCCAAAGTAATTGAAAATAAATAAAAACCAAATATAATATTTCTTCCAAATCTAATATATTTATTACCTCGTATCCAAAAATCGCAATTAATTGAATCCCTGAGTAATTGTTTTATATACTTCATGTATATTATGAGGTTTAATGGGTGAAGAAATACTTGCAGTGTTTCGAGATTATATCAAACACAAAAAAAATGAAGTAAACTACACCTATTACATTCCAGACAATATCGGTTCAGACGAACATTTTATCAACTTTCTCAATACTTACTGTAAAGAAAATGAAATGAAAATACTTGAATACGATTATCCAATATCTCCAAAAGATGGGATCGTAACCGTGAAAATAATTGATATAAACGAACCTACAACACTAAATTCCAAGAAACCAGGGGATAAAAATCAGAAGAAACTTGGATAATAACTGTGGGGAACTATATCCAAGTATCTGTTTTTGATCTGACAAAATAGTTTGAACTTTGTACATAAACTGAAAGTAGAATGAGAGAGTGTAGGTGTGAAATTAGGATGGACATGATAATAATAATTTATGGAAACTGAGAAATTAGGATGGGACATGATTTTGAAATACTGACAGAGAAGTATTGACTCCAACATGAAGGCATGAAATATAATACTCACAAATTTTATAACAGAATTCTTGATAAAAAAATACGTAAGAAAATAAATCCAATGATAACTAGTAAGAAAATATCTCCAAATGTATTCAAAACACTACCAATATCAATTTAAATCAATTTTACCCAAAACACTATTGATTTCTAATTCACTCAATTTTACTCAAACTATTGAAGATTAAAAATTGCTATTCACTATCATATAGGCAAGGAAACCTTTACTTTCAATACCTTCAAATATATTCATGATCAAAAATATAATATTCAAACATCATAATGATATAATACAACCATAAAGGTGAAATCGCTGAAAATTTCCCATCAACCCCTTCAAAATAATGCCAAAGAATTACTAAAACAATATGCGACAATTCCAATTCACTACAAATATAACCATGTTTACGACTTTGCAAGAGAAAATGGTGAATATGTCAAAACACTACGAGAAGTAAAACTTGATTTCAAAGAATATGATATCATCAATCCTCCTTCCACATGGATTGAGAAATTTGATTTAACCGATTGGTTGTTAATCACTATTGAACTCAATGAAATCATCATCGCCGGTGCTGTAATCGCTTGGAAATCCGACTCAATGTTGGATGGTCGGACTGATCTAGGTATACTTTGGGACATTCGGGTAGATCCTCCGTATAGAAGAAAATTGTATGGCACAATTCTCTTTCAAGAAACAGAAAAATGGCTACTTTCTAAAAATTGTACCGAACTTCGCGTTGAAACTCAAAATATCAACGTTTTTTCCTGTGATTTTTATGAAAAAATGGGTTGTCATGTAGATAATGTCATTGAAAATGCATATCCTGGTCTAAATGAGGTAATGGTTATCTATTCAAAATCTCTAAAATCATGAAATTGTGTATTTATAAAATAAATCAAAGATCACAACTATGATATTTTGCAAAAATAAGTGCTTCAACACCAATTAAATTTTTACTAATGTAAAAAACAACAATCTTCAGTATTTAGAATTTTTACTGGATGGCTACATTATTGCTTCTTGATTAAATCATAATGGTTACCTTATTGTTTCTTGATTAAATTATACTGGCTACATTATTGCTTCTTGATTAAATCATAATTGTTACATTATTGCTTCTTGATTAAATTATACTGGCTACATTATTGATTCTTGATTCAAACTTGTTTCAACCTTGGATCCATCTTGTTTTCATCTTGAATTTTTCTCCAGGTCTCCTTGCTAGGTTCAAATTGCAATAATGAAAAATCAAATTCAACTGTATGAAGAAAAAAATCTTATGATCTCTTATATTGGATTTAAGATCAAAATGAAACTACATGAACTTTCGATTTCATTCAATTTACCCATCCGCGAAAACCTTTTTGAGAGAAGCAAAAAACCATAAATCAAAGTTGTAAATTTTTCAATGGAAAATCAGTTGTTTATGGTTTTTGATATTTCTTTTTTAGGATGTCGAGTGGATCTTTGCCAACAATCTCTCAATGCTAATGACGATTTTATTTAATTTATTTTCACCTATAAATGCAAAACCTTCAAAATCGTTGAAAAAAATGTAGTATCTGCCAACTGCAACATCCTTGTCCGACTTAAATTACTTAATGTTCCACAAATCATTCCAGGTAGTGAAATGGCCATTGACATCAGTAAATATATTGTCACCAAATTTCCAGATTGCAAGAAAATATAATAATTGATATAACAAAGTGTATAGCCAAGAGGAGAAGTAATCCAATGAAACAAATACAAAACCAATCGAACACGATACTCTCGTCGAGTTGTGGTCCTAACCTCATTAAAAAATTTATTCAACATAATAACTGAAATTACATTGAATAATACCAAATGAATTAAAATGAATCGATGAAATGATATCGATGCATTAGTAAACGATGAACCTTTTAC
>JAOUKW010000400.1 GCA_029882335.1 Candidatus Heimdallarchaeota archaeon
ATTTCTATTATTCTATTTGCAATAACAACACTTCTAGTGATTACGATGACCTTTAGATTTGATGGAATACAAAATCCTTTAGAAACAAATTTACCTGGTTATTCATTTTTTATTCCCTTTTCTTTTGTATTCCTAATTGCAGGCTATCATTTTTATAAGGATACCAGTTATCCGTTTGTAATACCAGTAAAAATTTATGGAGTGATCTTTGCAGATCATGAAAGTGGATTGACACTATTAACCAAAGATTATCATTCAGATATAGATTCAATTAATTTACTTGGAAATCTAATGACTGCATTAAATCTATCACTTCAAGATACCATTAAAAGTAATAAAAAAATTGAGGACATAATTTTTGGAGATAAAGTAATTCACATAACTTCAGGCAAATATATTTCTTGTATTGTCATTGTATCAAAGAATTCCCTAATAACAAAGTCTATAACACAATATTTGTGCACAAAATTTGAATCATTATTTTGGGAGACACTTAAGAATCTTAAAACTAAACCTACAGATACAAGGAAATTTAATCAATTCGAGAGAGAGTTTGTGAACATTAAAAAATATCTAATCTGATCATATCATAAATATAGCAAACAGAAAACAAATTATAAAGGTTGATGAATATACTAAATAAATTAAATTAATATTGTTTACAATTTTAGTAAACAATTCTGTATGTGTTTACAATATATGTGGACAACATTTATATATCATTGTATCGTTTACAATATATGTGGACGATTGATTGTCTACTTGCTGAAGATTATAACCTTTAATATCAAGGTTCATGTCTATCAGAAATTCAGGAAGCTAAAATGGACAGAGGTCATAAAATGTCAAGAAGAAAAATACACAAAATTATGTTACTCGGAGAAGGTGGTGTCGGTAAGACATCCCTTAGAAAAACCTACCTTGGTGAAAATTTCAAAGATGATTATAGCATGACAATAGGTGCTGATTTCGCTGTTAAAAGAGTTGAAATGGATGGTATGGAGATAGTTGCTCAAATTTGGGATTTAGCAGGTCAACCTAGATTTAAAACAATACGAGAAGTTTATTATCCAGGTACTGCAGGAGTTTTATTGGTATTTGATCTAACCAATCCATATACATTTGAACAAGTGTTGAATTGGTTACAAGAAATGCTAGAATCAAATCAGAACAAAATTGTACCTATGATTTTAATTGGAAATAAATCAGATCTACGAGATCAATTAAATGGAATCATGTCAAAAGAAGTTGGTCTTGATTATGCAAGAAAATTATCGGAATGGAGTGGTTATGAAGTTCCATACGTAGAAACCTCAGCATTGTCTGGATTTAACGTTGATGAGGCCTTTGTAACACTATTACGAAATATTGAACAATCATTTTTAAAAAAAATAATAGTTAAGTAATTAAAAATATACAAATTACATATTGCTTATTCTCTTAATGAGTAAAAAATTATTATTTTGCAATTCGTTCTCATTTCATATCATTGGAATGTTTACAAGAAATGTAAACAAATAATTCGTGGTTATACAGAAAGTAAATACGATTTAAATATCACCAATTAAGTTATTATTTGTGGAAAAAGAATCCTCCATTTGTTGATATCCATGCCCGAAGAAAGTTCTGTAGAATTAATTGTTTATGAAGCGTTTAAATCAGATATTACAAGGGAAGACATCTCAACACTTGGTAAAATACCCATATTACCAGAAGGAATTGTTCAATGGTCACATTTTACACTCTCAATTGCAAGAATTCCTAATGAGATATTTAAACAATTATCGATTAATGAAGGAGATATTATTGAAATTAAAGGTCAACGATCTACTGGAGCTATAGCATTTGGTCACCTCTCCAAAGATGATCCCAATAATATAATCAGAATTGATGCTCTGCTCAGAAAAAACGCAGGTATAAACTTAAAAGACAGAGTTATTATAAATAAAGTGAATATTAAGGAGGCAACAATAATTGAGCTTTTACCTCCATCAAATATCATCATAGATTATGATGGTTTAGAAAAATTTGTAAGAAAAGGATTATTTGGATATCCCATGACAATTGGTGATGAAATCAAGCTCCCCATTCTCGGAGTACTCAAAACTTTTGAAATACAGGGTACAAAACCAGACGGTATTGTTCGAGTAAATGAAAATACACACATCTACATTTCCACTATAAATAAAAGTTTAAGACCCATAAATGATACTAACACAATAATTACACAAAGTCAACTTTATTATTTGAATATGCTAGTTCAAGAAACAAATACAACAAAATTACTCTTAACTAGATCTGAAGCAATCGTATTGTTCAATATGGGGGATTCAAGTGAAGAAGAAATGCCAAGTATAGATGCTAGATTTACTCTTGATTTAGCTAAGGGGTATGCAATTGGTGAAATTAATAATCAAATATTTGTATTACCAAAAAATAGAATACTCAAAAAAGATGAGCCTTATTTTAATAAGTATATATTAGATAATGATATACAAGAAATTTCCTTATGTGAAATTATTTTAAAACAAATTGTAGATACATTTGGTATTAAATGGATTATTACAGCTCTTGCAGACATATTATCACAAAAATATGAATATCTAAGCCACGGTCAAGCTATTGCAATGATTAAAAGAATTCTTGGTGGCAAATTGAACAGTACCGAAAGGAGTTTACTTTATCGAATCAGACAAAAAATAGATAATTTTAAACTCCTTGTTTATGATTTGGAAAAATTTGTTCAAAAAGAATCTATTGAATTAATTCCAGAATTTGATCCTATCCATAATTTAGTAATGTACCGGGGAGAAAAGAAAAATTTATTCTCAGAAAATAAAGATTTAAAATTAATATGTCATAATTGTGGCTTCTTTTTGGATATTAGTGAAGAACCAAAGGAGATTTTATACCCCGAACATTGCGGTCTACCATTATTTATAGAAGATAAAGTTTTAAGTAAAGATCTTTTAGCTTTGATTCAAAAACAAAAAAATATATCTACTCAAAAGGAACATGAACAAAAATTACATTCGAATCTTCAATTACGTTGTGTAATTTGTATGGAAGTTTTTGAAAAAGAAACATTGGAAAAATATACAGATGGTGAAAGTCTGCCAAAACATTGTGCAAAAGAAATGCAATGGACAATTGACAATTTCATTCCAAGACCAGTAGTTGATCAAACTAAATAAACATATTCTTCCTGTGAAAATCAGTTAGATTAGTATTCATCCCATGGTAGAGCTTTTAATTGTCTTCTAACTTCATAACTAGCATAAATTAAATTAAATAACAATGAAATTATTAAATAAATTCTTAAAATATTATGATATTGATAAAATGAAAGAACTATGGCAAAGATAAAACTAGTAATCAAATAAGTGATAAAATATATGGATTTTGGCCAAAATCTTCCCAACATCATAATATATTCCGACAATACATTGATACGGATAGATTTTACTCGATATTTATCTAATAATAAATATCTATTTTGAGAATTCTTTTCCACGATACCCATTTCTAATAATTTTTGTAAATGATAATCTGCATGAGAGGGAGTTTTTAATCGAAATAATCTTTGAGTTTCTCTAACTCCGACTGCTTCATCTTGTTGTAATAAGTAGCAAAATATCTTTAATCTAATCCCTTTTAATGAGGATAAGTTATTAAAATCTTGTATTTCATCTTTTTTATCAATAATTTGTATCTCCACTCCATATTAAAATTTTAAATGTTTTACTTTCAAATATCATATTCTCAACTCAAATGATTTGTAAACATCTCAGACAAAGCATGTCTAAATGATTCAAATACCGAAAGAGGTTCAATATATTTTGCATTTTCATCTAAAAATGTACCCGGATAAT
>JAOUKW010000401.1 GCA_029882335.1 Candidatus Heimdallarchaeota archaeon
TTAAATTTTAATTATAAGATAAAACAAAACATTAATTATTATGGTTTCAAGATAAAGATATCATGAGCTACGTATTCAAGACATATTCTGAAGATTTACTGAAAAAACAAGTAGAACTGATATGGGAAGTAGGAGATAATTGGAAGTATCCCTTTCTAACTTCACTAGAAGCACTTACAAAAAAATACACCATGGATAATTTTGACCCATCAACCCGTTTTTATGCGATTGATAAGGAGACTGAACAATTAATAGGATATATCACCTCTGAGATTAAACAACACAATGAGAATGAAATATCAGCAGCTCTCAGATTTCCCATGGTAAGAAATGAAAATTTTGAAATAGCAGATAAATTATATGAATTGGCTGAAAATAGACTTATGGAGTTAGGTGCATCAAAAATTAGTGCAATAGCCGGAGAAGGTATGGGTAATACCATGGAATTGGCAAATAGATATAAATATCAACAATCTTCAAGTGTTGGTAAAAGAGCTGCTATTAGCGTCGATGCATTACAAATCAGTGGGAATACCGAAAATGTTGAAAAATATAATGATTCAATGGAAAATGATGTAAATAATTTATTTGCATTCAAAATAGGATTACCCGAAGAAAAAGGAAAAATATTTTTACAATCTCTTTTAAAGGAAAAACAAAGAAAGGAAAATATTAGTAAGAGCAGAGTTAGTTGGCAAGTATATCGGGAAAATGATGAAATCGATGGATTGGGTATCATCCATAGATCGGATAGAAATCCATCAAATAGTGTCCTACAACCAATATTCTTTGCAAAAGGAGTAAACATAGCGATGATAATTGATCGATTATTATCCTCTTTAATCTCAGATCTTAAACCAGAGGGTCTAAAAAATATACAGACATACATCTCCCCTCCAGCTTATCCTTTTGAACCAATTTATAATTCATTTGGTATTGAATTTGATGAGACCTACTGGATGAAAAAGGATTTAAATTAAATTAAAAATTGAATTTACAAATTTGATAATATTAATATGTGGATTAATCAATTGTTTGTACGAATTCTTAGAAAATTGACAAGATTTATCTTTAAAACATGCCTAATCGCAGCAATTATTCCTATTAAAGAGGCTATCATAGCAGAAAGAATACTATAAATATAACTTTCTAAATAAATAACAGTCGTAATTTGCATCAATCCCTCTACCAAAGCAGAATTAACCATATCTGCGATTAAATAACTAATTGGGATCGAGATAATGGATCCAAATATAGATATTATTAATCCCTGAATAATAATAATTCGGGAGACCTTAAGGTTACCTCCACCAAGTGTACGTATATTAACAAATTCACCCTCTCTACTCATAATCTCTAAAACAATGGTATTAAAACTGAATAAAGCAACGGTTATAAATCCGATGAAAATCATGATACCTACCATCGCATATAATCCCTGTATTAAATACTGAATAGAGGCAACTACTTGGTCTGTAGAGATGATTACAGATATGGGAAGTCCTGACTCTTCTAAATCTGATTTTACATCTTTTTCAGAAACAGTATCTGTTGTTTGGATAATGATTCCACTTACATTTTGATGTAATTGATAATATGTTTGCATTTGGAGTATAGGTAAAAATACACTTTCTCCCAGTATATCAGATGATAAACCCGTTACAATCATACTATCATTAAAAATATTCACACTATCTCCTTTTTTAATGTTTAAATCCTCTGCAAGTATTCCACCTACAGTGACACCATCAAAACTACCTGTCAACATAGGTACCACTCTAAGTTGCGAATTATGAAGATAACCATACATTGATGTTGATTTCTGAATGTTACCATATTGTATCTCAATTTGTTTATATACAAATCCCTCAAAAATATCAATCCCATCAATAGAAGCAATTAAACTATGCCATGAAGCTAGATCAATATCTTGATCAAAATAAACTTCCAAGTCATATTTTTGATACTCTGAATAATTAGTATCTAATGCATGGTTGAAAGAATCCATGAAGCTCATAGAGGTGGTCATTAATACGATAGATAATGAAAAAGTAAGGATAGTAATGATCGTCTTTTTCCTATGTCGGAATAAATTTCTAATTGGAATACTGGCAGATATTGACCTCATTCCAGGAATTTTAGTCAGAAATTTCTCTATTAGAGGTTTCTTCCCAAATATTACTGAGATAAAAGAAGATGACATTGCTTCTCTAGGTTGAATATTTACAGCAGCTAACGAACTGATAAATCCGATAATTACACACATTATAAAGATCAATAAAGACGCTTCAAAAAAGGGGTACATTCTAAATCCAGTTTCTGCCCTAGGTATACCCATTAAATGTATGTATTCCACAGTCATTCCATAGCTAACCAGCCACCCGAGTGGTATTCCAAGAAACACACCAATAAAACCAAGAATAGATGCTAATTTTGTATAATGTATTGAAACCACGGATTTATCACCACCAAGTGCTCTCATAGTACCAATATACTTCCTTTGATTAGCTATCAGCTTACTAATATTGTCATATATTGCAAATAAAGCTATGAATAATATTACAAAACCAAAAATTCTGGCGAAATCATCTAGTGCTCCAACATCACCTTCTTTCATCTTTTGATCCATTTCATCGCTAAATTTAACATGTGTAACCTCAGTATTCAGTGAATTTAATCTTTGTTCAATTTTGTCAATTGCAGTGTTGAATTTAGACTCATCATCAACTATTTCTTGTTTAAATCGTATTAAAACCTGATTAACAACATCATCTAAATCAAATAGTTCTTGCATATCCTGTAAACCAATCCAAGTAGGTGATAATGTTTGAAGATCAGGAAGTCCAGTTATTGGGTTTACATTATACAGATATTCACCTGAAAATATTTTTGCGGTTACCTCATACTCCACCCATCCGGATGGCGAAAATATATGAACAGCATCTTGTATCTCGATTGTAGATTGTTCCACAAAAGCCTTAGATAGCATTACTTCTCCAGAATTAGCGATCATATTGCCTTCTAAAACATCAAGTTTATCTACACGAATATCTCTATGAACAGGTACTCCATAAATAGGAGCTGTGTAACTCGTATCTTCATTTAGATCTAATTTCAACAAGGTTATTAATGATAATCTATAATCCCAGGCCTCTATTTCAGGAATATTATCGAAATTAATTAATTGAGGACTTGTATTATTCTGAAGATTAAATCTAACCGAATGCAAAGATAATTCTTCTTCTATTTCATCAAATGTTTGATCTATATTAAAATACGTTAAAAGTAATCCAGAATACAAGGAAGTTGCTATCATCAATATAGCTATGATTGAGAAGGATCTACCCTTATTGTATCGGAGATCTCGAATGATTTTTTTGTTTAATATCCCCATTTTCTCACCTCTTTATTGATAAGAATTCATTGATTTTCTCTTGATCCTCATATAATATCCCATCCTCCATATAGAGGAGCCTATCCGCGACAGAGGTTAATGATGGATCATGAGTTACAATGCAAAAGGTAATAGATTTTTCTCTACAAAGTTTTAACATGAGATCGACTATTGCCCTACCGGTAGACCTATCTAAATTCCCCGTAGGTTCATCAGCAACAATAATTTCTGGATTCTTTACCAACGCCCGAGCGATCGCAATTCGCTGTTGTTGACCACCAGAAAGCTGAGCAGGAAATCTTTCCTCCATCCCTGCCAATCCTATAATCCCAAGTACTTCATCAGCTCTTTGCTGTTGATTCTTCGTATCACCCATCATCTCCAATGCCAACATTACATTTTCTCTTGCGTTTAAAGAAGGTATGAGATTATGAAATTGAAATATCCAACCAATTTTTTCTTTCCTATGTCGAGTC
>JAOUKW010000402.1 GCA_029882335.1 Candidatus Heimdallarchaeota archaeon
CCTGCAACCATAATTGAATGAAGTACATTATTTCCATCTCCAACCCAAGCTAATGTAAGATTATCAAGTCTACCAAATTTTTCCTTGATTGTCATGAAATCTGCTAATATTTGTAATGGATGATATTTATCCGATAAAGCATTGATAACTGGAACTGTACCTTCTTTTGCTAATGTTACTACATCTGCATGATCAAAAACTCTGGCTAATATAATATCATTAAATCTAGAAAGTACTAAAGCGGTATCTTTTAATGTTTCATTTGTTCCCAATTGAATATCATCTTTACCTAAGAATAGTGAATGTCCACCCATATATGCAATACCTGTTTCTGTAGAAACTCTAGTTCTTGTACTTCGCTTTTGAAAGATCATAGACATAGAATATCCATTCATAGGTTGAAATAATTCTTTATTTTTCATTTTTTTCTTAATAGCGATTGATTCGTCAATTAATTTGTTGATTTCATCAGCTGAGAAATCAGCAAGTGTCAATAAACTTCTTCCTTTCATCTCTACAGGACAATTATTTTCGTAAATTTTATTTAATTTGATATGAATAAGGTAAATTAATCATTCATTTTCATAAAACTACACAAATAATGAAAATCATATGTCTAGAAAGATTATTTATAATTTCATATGGAAATTGAGTAATATTAATTACTAGCTAATTTTATTGATCCTTAACTGAGAATTTTTATTAAAGTATATTGGAATTAAAAATATATAAAGGTGAAAGAAATATGTCGTTAACTGGACAACCTGTTTTAATCTTAAGAGAAAATTCTCAACGATCAAAAGGTAGAGAAGCACAGCGAAATAATATTAGCGCAGCGACTGCAATTGCAGAAGCAGTACGATCGACTTTAGGTCCAAGAGGAATGGATAAAATGCTTGTTGATAGTCTTGGTGATGTAGTTATTACCAATGATGGAGCAACAATTCTAGAAGAATTAGATGTAGAACATCCTGCTGCTAAATTGGTAATACAAGTTGCAAAAAGTCAGGATAAGGAAGTTGGTGATGGTACAACTACCGCAGTAGTTATTGCTGGTGAACTTTTGAAAAAGGGAGATGAGCTTTTAGAGAAGAAAGTACACGGTACCAAAATTGTTGCTGGATATAAGAAAGCAGCAGCAGAGGCAATTAAATCACTTGAAGCAATAACTGTAGATGTTAGTTTAGATGATAGAGATACATTGATTAGAATTGCGAATACCGCTTTAAACTCAAAAAGTGTACACATGGCTAAACAAAAGATTGCTGAAATTGCAGTAGATGCTGTTTCCAAGATAATGGAAGAAAGAAATGGTAAAATTATTGCAAATTTAGACAATATTAAAATTTTACAGAAACAAGGTAAAGGACTTGGAGACTCTTATTTAATGGAAGGAATTGCCATCGATAAGGAAATATTACATCAAGGTATGCCAAAAGAACTTACTAATGCAAAAATTATATTATTAAATGCAAATGTTGAAATTACCAAAACAGAATTCGATGCTGAAATTCGTATTTCTGATCCTATGGCTGTACAAAGTTTCTTAGATAATGAAGAACGTATGATCCGAGAAATGGTCGATAAAATTAAGGCAACTGGTGCAAATACTTTAATTTGTCAGAAAGGTATTGATGATTTAGCACAACATTTTATGGCAAAAGAAGGAATATTAGCAGTTAGAAGAGTTAAGAAGAGTGATATGGAAAAAATATCAAAGGCAACTGGTGCAAATATCGTAACCTCTCTTGATGAAATGTCCAAAGATGATCTTGGTGAAGCTGGAAAAGTATATGAAAGTAAGCTTGGTGATGACAATTATGTTAATATTGAAGAATGTCCATCACCCAGAGCAGTCACTATCGTTCTTAGAGGTGCATCTAAATACACTACTGATGAAGCAGAAAGAGCAATGACAGATGCCTTATCTGTCGTTCGTAATGTATTAGAAGATGGAAAGATGATTTACGGTGGTGGTGCACCTGAAATTCATATGCATAATGCAGTTAGAAAACTAGCTGATAAAACAACAGGAAAGGAGAGATTAGCAATTCTCGCTTTTGCAGAGGCATTATTAATTATCCCCAGTACTTTGGCAGAAAATTCCGGTTTAGATCCATTGGATAAAATTGCTGAATTAACTGCTGCTTATTCAGAAGGTAAGAGTAATGTTGGATTAGACCTCACTAACCACAATATTGGTGTTATCGGTGGAGTTGGAGATATGCATCTTGCTGGTATATATGAACCCCTAAGAGTAAAGGTACAGGCTATCAAATCTGCATCTGAAGCAGCAGAATTAATTCTTAGAATTGATGATGTAATTGCTGTTAAAGGTGGTGGTGATGGAATGCCTCCAGGTATGGGTGGAATGGGTGGAATGCCACCTGGAATGGGTGGAATGGGTGGAATGCCACCTGGAATGATGTAAATTTCATCATACACTTAATTTCATTATCTGAACACATAAAATCATTAATTTAATAATTAAAATCAAAACTACTGATATCATATTTAATATATTAAAAAATAAGATTGGCTACTTTAAAGTAGCAGATTATTCACGATTATTCAATTCGCGTTCATAATCGGCAAATGCCTGTATGGGTAGTTTATTTGGATGATATGCAATAGCATCTGCTAATAATTCATAAGCTTTTTCAGGTAGAAATTTAACTTTAAGCAATTGTTTGATTTTAGCTTTGAATTCTCTTCTAGTATCTTTTGGCATTGTTATGCCTACTGCAATTTCTCTAATGAATATTATATGGTCTACTGCAATATATTCTTGATATTTGTTTAGATCTAATGGTAATTTTACTACTTTACAAGCTTCTCTTGTTATTGTAAGTAATTCATCCTTGCTAAAATTCCCTTCTTTCATATAACCTATCATTCTTTGAGATGCCCATAATCTTCTTTTAGGGTCATGATGTTTCATTACTCCCTGTAGACGCAAAATAATTTGTTCTCTATTTTGAGGAATTGTACTTGCACCAAAATAAAATATTATTCCTGAACCCATCAGAATAATACCGATGATTATTATCATAGAGGTAAATCCGAGGATTGGAAGCTGAAAAAAATGCAAGAACTGCATCATTATAGACGATATCATAAATGTATAACCCCATTTTTTTGCTTGTTCTGCATCAGTTTTTATCTCTCTAATTAATTTTTGATCGATGCTTTCTTCCACATTTATAATTGTGAATATTATAAAATAAACAAACTGTTAGTAAACCAAAAAAAAGATATATGCAAAATCATAAAACAGGAGGATATATTTTACATAAAAATCTAAGAATTGCAATCACTTAATATACATTATACCATCCTAATTCTATTGTGAGTAGTTCTAAATTTAATGGATTAATGATCAATAGATTACTGGTGTTATTTCAACTAATTGCAATTCCTATTTATTTCATTTTTTTTACCATATATTGGCATGAGGATATCACTCAATTTTTTGATAATTTAGTTTCGAAGCATGCCTTTTGGCAGAAGATATTGCCTCCTTGGCTTATTTGGTTTGAAATAAATTTAGCGATACCAATTCTATTCTCTCTGCCTTGGGTTCTCTTAACATTGATGAGGGCTACCCGAATAGCAGATGCGTATTTATTAATGAGTAGAGCTTTAGGAAAAGTTAGAATCGATCAGAAATTATTTTATGGATTAAATGCAGCATTTACTTTAGTCTTCATTATATTACCTTTTGCTAGTCCAATTATTACAATTATTGGAATTATCATCTTGACGAGGGCAATAATGAGAAAAGCATATCTAGGTAAACTCTCCAAGATTTTTTGGATTATACCAGCCATAATATTAATATTTTTTCCAATTCTGATATCTGTTGCCTT
>JAOUKW010000060.1 GCA_029882335.1 Candidatus Heimdallarchaeota archaeon
TATTAGAGATTTATTAAAGGATGAACTTTGGCACAGTAGATTAGCCCAAACAGTTAAGATTTAAATTTTCGTAAATATAATCTAGATATTTTTTTAAAGATACCAATTCTACTACCATGTATTATTGAATTTTTCATTCCATTAAATAGTTGCTCAACTGTTGTAAATTGTGTTACATTCATCCATACAGAACCAAATTCTTCTATTCTGTGAGAATCTGAATTTCCTAAAGTTAATAAATCAGGATGTCTTTTACTACTTTGCTTAGCTAGAAAATTAAAGAAACCAATCCAAGTAGAAGCATTTAATATTTCTAATCCGTCAATTTGAGTTGAATATATTTTATTTAATGATCCTTTTCGAAAAATATCAAATGGATGTGCTGCAATTGACCATCCATGCTGTTTTTTTACTATATCTGTGGTCTCCTTCATACTTAGATCTCTTGGAAGAAGGTCCAACCAACCATAAACAAGGAGATGACCATCCATAGTACTAACTTCTTGCCCAGGTACTAATAATATATTTGTCGATTTTTGTAATCTATCAATAACTTGATGACTTTCTACAGAATTATGATCTGTAATTGAAATTGCACCATAGTCCAAGTCTTCAGCTTTTTTTATGTAGTCCTCAATCTTTACCTTACTGTCCCATGAAAATTCAGAATGTAAATGCAGATCAACTTTCAAAAAATTTAACACCTTTTAAAAATTAAATTTTTATATTAACGATAAAATAACAAGAAAATGTCGAGGGGGGGAATCGAACCCCCGACCTCTAGATCGCTCCTCGAGGTTAGATTTAGCCTTTTGCTGAATATGAGTCTAGCGCTCTAACCGTCTGAGCTACCTCGACTATTTGATGTTTTTAACCAATTCTTTTCCTTTTCCTACAACAACTTTCGCTGGTGTGGGTAGTTTAGAAATGGCTTTTTCTAAGGAGAAAATAGCAGTTTTGTAATGTCTGGGTTCTATTCCAACAGATAATATTTCAGAGTTTGCATCAACCCTTGCAGATCTATCTGTTGGTTTACCGAATGATCTTCTCATCCCATCTTGCATTCTATCTGCACCGGCAAATGCCATCATTTTATTTTCTCTTAAGATATGGTGTGGATGAATCCGGATCCTGAAGTGATATCCGTCTCTTCCTATTCTCTTTTGAAGCCAACGATTTACTGCTTGCCGAGCTGCTTCTAAGGCCATGTGTCTGATTTGACATTGTTCCAGATTAATTAAATGTATTTGAACTGGAAAATCTTTTGATTTATTTCCCATATCAAACATTACGATTTTACTACCTGGTACACCACGAACATATTTTTTGGTTCGTGTATTCGCTGGTCCGCTAATTTTTGTATAACATCTTGCCGGTCTTTTTCCCATAATCTCATCTCCTATCTTGCTGAATAAGCTATTCTTTCCAATTCTTGTTTCTTTCTAACACCTGCAGAACTAGTTTCGTTTCTTGAGGCATGAATTAGTTCATCAGCAATTACTTCTGGATATGATTTAATTGTTGAAAAACTCGAATTAGCAATTCCTTCAGTTAGAAATCGTAAGGATAAATCAACTCTTCTTAATGGTGCAATATCTACTGCTTGATGTTGTGCAACACCACCAAATGATATCCTTGTAGTTTCTTCTCTTGGTGAAGCATTAGTTACTGCATCGACAAGAATCTGAATTGGATTGATATTTAATTTTAAATGCACTATCTCAAATGCTGCTTCTACAGCCCTAATTGCTAACATTTTCTTACCAGCATTTTTTCCAGGCCGCATTAACTTATTGATAAACCTCTCTACAATATTTACCTCTGTTTTCTTAAATCGTTGTGAACTATGTTTTCCACTGGAATGAGGTATAATAATGGGTTTCAAATTGATATATTTTTGTAATCCAAGGTCATTTATTTGGATATCTTCAAAAGACCACTTATTGAAAAGTAAAAGCTCACTCATAAATATGCCTCTAACTAATCTAGTTTCATATTTTTTTAATATAAGATATACTATATTGATCGCGTAAAAACAATAATAATTTAGTTTAAGAAAGTTATAAGTTTAATTTTTTTATTTTGCTTTAACAGAAGTTACTATACCAACTGCGACTGTTTGTCCCATATCACGGATGGCAAACCTACCAAGTTGTGGGATTTCTTTAAATGGTTCAATTACTACATCTTTAACAGGTTTCAAAATGACAGTTGCTTGATCTCCATTCTTTAGTGTAGTGGGATTTTCAACTTTAATTCTTTTTCCTGCTTTATTCAATGTAATTTTTGATTTTATTTCTTGAAATACACATGCAATTTGTGAGGTACCTGCGTGGATGACTGGTGTGTATCCTACTGGTATTACTGTTGGGTGTCGAATTACGATTACTGTTGCTTCAAATGTATCTGCAATTGTTGGAGGTTGGTCTTGAGTACCAACTACATCACCTCTTCGAATTTCATTTCTTGAAATACCTCTTACAGCAAATCCAATATTGTCTCCTGGTTCTGCAAGTTTGATTTCTTCATAGTGCATTTGGATTGTATTAACAACAGTTTTCTTTCCAGATGGATTGAAAATAATCTTATCACCTGCTTTCATAACTCCTGTTTCTACTCTGCCTGATGGAACAGTACCGATACCTTGAATTGAATAAACATCTTGGATTGGTAATCTTAATGGTTTTTCTGTTGGTTTTGAGGGTACTTCAAGTGAATCGAAAGCTCCTAAGACAACAGGTCCGGAATACCATGGTGTTTTAGATGATTTTTCTTTGAGATTATCACCCTCAATTCCAGATACTGGTATGAAATGTATTTTATCCAAGTCCCAAGACATTGTTTTTTCTTCAGTTAACATACGGCTGATTTCATCTTTTACCTCTTTGTATCTTTCTTCTGAAAAATCAACAGTATCCATCTTGTTAATACATACTATCAATTGGCCAACTCCAAGTGTTTTTGCTAGAAGAGCATGTTCTTTGGTTTGTCCTTGTGCACTAATACCTGCTTCAAATCCACCTTTTTCTGCACTAACAACAAGTAATGCAGCATCTGCTTGAGAAGTACCAGTTATCATGTTTTTAACAAAATCTCTGTGACCTGGTGCGTCGATAATGGTAAAATCGTATTTTTGAGTATTAAATTTGAAGAATGCGATATCGATGGTTACACCTCTTTCACGTTCCTCTTTTAATTTATCGAGTACCCAAGCGAATTTCCAACTTGCACGACCCATACTTTCAGATTCTTTAGCAAATTTAGCAATTTTTCTATCATCTACTGCACCAGCAAGATAAAGTAGATGTCCTGTCATTGTAGACTTTCCGTGGTCTACATGACCAATGATGACTAAGTTAAGATGGGGTTTATCTTTGCTCATTTATCTTAATCCCCTAAGGAAATTATACAATTTTAAAGTATAAGCGGGTGTTTAAAAAATTGTGTTTACATAACAAGTCAAACATTTATATAAAAAACTCAGTTCTACACTATCGAATTTAATGCAATTATTATCCAATAAATTAAATTGATTTTGCAAATAACTATTGTAATTTTAACTAAATTAAATTCCTATAGTGATTAAATTATTAACACCCTTAAAATTAGGATTCTTTATGAGACTTGATAGACCTGCAATCGAATTACCTAGATTAATTGAAGTTCGATCATCAGTTATTGAAGAAATAAATCTTTCATTGAAACGATTAAATCTCAAGGGATCTTGCATCCTTGTGGCTGATGAAATAACCATTAAGATTTTAGGAGAAAAAATCATGGAGGTTGTAAAGGAAGAATTTGATGTCGAAGCTTTATTAATTTCAGAAGCAACTATAGAAGAAGCAAAGCGTTTTCATCAAATCTATAGTGAAAAAAATACAAACTTTGTTTTAGCTGTTGGTGGAGGTAGAGTTATAGACGTTGCCAAATATTCGAGTTATTTATCTAATATTCCATTTATTTCTATACCAACCGTTGCATCTCATGATGGTATAAGTAGTCCACGAGCTTCATTATTAGGTATTGACAAAAAGCATTCACTACTTGCACATTCTCCATTTGGAGTTATCGCCGATATTGATGTAATATCTAACGCACCAAAGAGGTTTACCATATCTGGATGTGCCGATATCATTTGTAATAAAACAGCGGTTCTAGATTGGGAACTTTCAAACAGAATTACTGGTGAGCATATAAGTCATTATTCAGTTGCCTTATCAAATATGACTGCAGAAACCATGATTAAATCTGCGGATATTATTGCAACGAATACCAAGGAAGCTGCATATACTGTAATGAAGGGATTAATCACTAGTTCAATGTCAATGTGTATTGCTGGTTCTTCTAGACCTGCTTCAGGTGCAGAACATATGATCTCTCATGTTTTGGAAGATGTACTAGAAAAACCGGCATTGCATGGAGAGCAATGTGGTATAGCCTCAATTGTAACTATGTACTTACACGGAGGTGATTGGTTACGGATTCGGAAAGCTTTACAAACAATAGGTGCACCTATAACACTAAAAGAAATAGGAATTGATGAAGATGTGTTTGTGGATGCAATTGTAAACGCAAATAGTGTTCGTCCTGATAGATTTACAATTTTAAGCTCTGGAATTACTAAAAAAGCCGCAATTGCAGCTTTAAGTGAAACAGGATTATTAAATTAAATTATTGGGAAAATTTCTGAAAATTCAATGTATTTATAATTTGTTAATATTTCTGAAATATCCTTGGCAACTTCTGCTTTGGCGAATTGAATATACTCAAAAAATCTAGCCTGTTCTGGTAAGTTAACAATTATTTTATCCTCTTTAATTTCAATAGTCATGTTTTCTAAATCTGCACCAGGAATTCTACGTTTTATCAGAGCAGAAATTTTTTGTTCATCCCCCTTGATAATATCATAGATTTTCACAGAATAATGAATTTCTTTACCTGCAAGAATGTGATTATAATCAATTCTAACCCTACCTGCACTGACTGATAAGATGGTTCCTGTTTGAGAACCAAGAGTTATTCTGTCACCTACAGAGGGATTAATGTTTAGCTTTTGAAATTCTCTTCTTGCAACAAGTTTTATTTTTGCCGGATCTTTTGGCCCATAAGCATCTTCTGGTTGAATCACGACGTCAATGGTTTCATTTACATTTGCATTAATGATTGCTCTTTCTAATCCTGTTGGAATCCATTTTTTTCCAAGAACAATAAGCATGGGTTGATAAATATTTTCGGGTTTGAATATATTTTCACTTTTTGAAATCTCTTCAATTGTAGTATCAAAAACAAATTCTTTTATATCCCCTTCTTCATCATTCTCAATAATTTTTGCAGTATAATCGATTTTTATCATTGATCCTGAATCAATCATTAATTTCGCCTATTCCTCATAAAAAATTTATACTTACTTTGATATAATAGTTACTATTGGATAACTAATAAAGAATGGTTGTTTTTGATTTTTATTAATTTGATATTTTATTCTATCCTTAGATATCCTCCCAGATCAATCAATGGAGTAAAGGTACCAGCTTCTCCAACACCAAATCCAACTAATCGATTTTTAGGATCTTTAACTATTGCTATTTTATTAGTATCGTTAAGCAATATACTTTTACCAAAAATAATTTTATTTAACTTGCTCTCCGAAACAACCAGCTCCGGAAAGATCTTTTCTATGCAATTTATTATGCTGGGAACGATAACAATTTTCTTATTTTGTACTATCAAAATAACCATTCCATTTATTGCATTATCCATTGTATTTATTTCATCAAAAGAAAAAGAATAAACTTGAGTATTATTATTATTGTATCTATAATAATGTAGCTTGTGATTTAGTGTGATTTCATTGGAAAAATACTTTTGTAGGATCTGTTGGATAGCTTGTACAATCATAATTTTACCTCAAATTTACAAATAAAAAATCCATCACATTTATGTTTAGATGGTATTAACCTCTTGGTCTTGATAAATTCATCATTAATTGAATTTAAACCACAGTCACCTGGTATATTAATTTCCTGAATCTCAATTTGATCTCGAAATTGATCTATTACCAATTCATTTTCTAATGGTGATAATGAACAAGTTGAATAAACACAAGAACCACCTTTATTCAACATCGATATAGCTTTTTTTACTAGAGAAATTTGTGTTTTTTGTAATGCATAAATATCATGAATATCCCGAGATCTCTTTCTATTTGGTTGTGATACAATTAAACCTTCTCCGGTACACGGTGCGTCTAATAATATTTTATCGAATTGCATAGGTAAGTCAAGATATAATGCATTATTGTTAATAACTGATATATTTTGTATATTATGTCTAGCTAAGTTAAATAATAATGCTTTTAGTCTTTTGAAAGAAATATCATTTGCAACTAACCTCCCCTTATTTTGCATCCTTTCGGCTATGAAGCAAGTTTTACCACCAGGTGCAGCTGCCATATCAAGTATTGTATCACCCGGTTTTGGATCTAAAGCAAGTACAGTTAACATTGAACCAAGACCTTGTGGCATGACTTCACCAGCTAAGTAAGATAGACTGGAACCTACTTTATTACTTCCTTTGGTAATTATCAACCCTTCTGGTATGAAGGGGTGGATTTTAGTAATGATATTTTCTTCAGCCAAATTTTCCATTGCTTCTTCCCTACCAATTTTAAGTAAATTTACTCTAAGTGTTTTAATTAAATCTTCTGGTCTTAATTTTAGTAATGATTCGATTGAATTCATATCCATCCATTGATTCAAGCTTGTAATAAGGTCAATATTGGTGTTGTATATTTTGGATAACTGATAAATATTCAAACTAAATTTATTTTTATTGAATAAATTTATAATGATCTAATTTGAACTATTTTTATAATAGAATTCTATTATTAAAGTGCTCAATTTGACAATTTAAGGATATGAATTTCTCTAATGGATAAATTACAATCACAATACATTCGAAATCTGTCTATAATTTCACATGTAGATCATGGCAAAACGACATTATCTGATTATTTATTGGCTATATCTGGATTAATTCCAAAAAATATGGCTGGGGATCTAAGAGCGCTTGATTACCTACCCGAGGAACAAAAACGAGGTATAACAATTGAATCAGCATTAGCAAATCTCTTGATTTATCATAATTCAATTCCTTATTTCATTAACTTAATTGATACACCGGGTCATATTGATTTTTCAGGAAAAGTTGCAGAATCAATTAAACTAGTTGATGGTGCAATAATAATTGTTGATGCTGCTGAGGGAATTATGGCTCAAACCAAAACAGTACTACGACAGGCAATTTTAGATGATTTATCTTTAATTTTATTTATTAACAAATTTGATAGATTGGTGAATGAGCTAAAATTATCAGTACAGTCTATAGAATTAAGAATTAAAAATATAATAAAAGAAGTAAATCACTTAATAAGTAAATATCGGTCTGGTAAACTTAAATTTTTAAATTTTGAGAATGGAAATGTAATTATAGGGAGTGCATTAGAGGGTTGGTGTATCAACTCTGAATTTGTGAAATCTGGAAAACGTATCACTGATATCATTAACTTTTATCATTCAAATCAAAATGAAACTATTGGTGAATCATATTCAATTAGTGAAATACTTATCCGATCAATAATAGAATTTATACCAACACCACAAGAAGGTCAGAAAAATAGATTAAATACGATATATGATAATAAGGATGAGGAAATTAAACGTTTGATAATGGAATGTGATCCTACTAATGATGTATTACTTCTTGTAGGAAAAGGATTTAGAATTGATAAACAAATCATTTATGGCAACTATGTTAGAATTCTTTCAGGTGTCTTAAAAATTAATGATAAGTTGTATTCTTCTATCTCTAAAAAATATTTCAAAATTACAAGGATATATAATATTCATGGTAGAACTAACAAACCTGTAAAAGAATTATTACCCGGTATGATTGGTGGTATCGTTGGTAATACTGCAATTATACCGGGTGAAATTCTATCAAAATCAGAGAATATAGATTTATTTACTAGAGCATTCCAATATGTACAAAAACCTGTTGTGGGTGTTAGTCTAGAACCTCAATCTTTGAAGGATTTAAATCGCCTACAAGAAGTTGTAATAGAAATAACTCAATTCAATCCTGGATTAGAGTATGAATTAAATCGTGAGACTGGTGAAATTCTTGTCTATGGTGTAGGTATCCTACAACTTGATGTATTGGTTAAAGAGATTGAGGAACTAGGGATCGAACTCTATGTTAGTGAACCAATAATATTAAAATATGAATGTCCAACTCAAAGCTGTGAATTTACATACGATGAAACATTTAAAATGGAATTGACAATCGGAAAGAAGGAGGAGTTTAAAGATCAATCAGCAATCCATTATAATGATTCCTATGGGAATCTTTTCATAATAAAAGAAAAGTTGAATTCAGAATATATTACTGGAATGATTGAAGTATTTAAACAAACAGTAAAAAATTCTCCATTAAGCGGTTTGAAAATAAGGAATTTAATATTATCTATTAACAAGGTGGAAATTGATGAAAAACAACAAACTTATGAAAATGGATTAATAAATGGTTTAATTATAATTAAAAAAGGATTAGTACAATCAAAATCAAAAATTCATGAACCATATGCAAATATAGAAGTTAATATTGAAGGGACTTATTTAGGTAGTGTTTTACAAGTTATAGAAGGATATCATGGTAAAATTGAAAAAATGAGGAATAATAATGAAGATCATATAATCGATATTGTAATGCCCTTTGAAAATGCAATTAAATTGAGTGATCCATTAAGACAAATTAGTGATGGTCATGTTTTTTGGTCAATTGATAATATTAACTTTTTACCCAAAAAATAAAGCTGACTCAGAACTCAAGATTATCATCATAAATCAGTAAGGCTAAATACATCATTGTCAGCATTCTTATGGAATATCTCTAATATTAATATATTACATTATTAATCCGATAATTTTCATTTTTTCACATCTAAAGAGGACAGTCATATTTATATTAGATACATCAAATAAGATTGTATAATGAAGAATTTCTTTACTCATAATTTTAACACTTTTGTAAAATTACCTCCATTGGAACATATCTTCAATAGTCAAGGCAAAATAAAAATATTAGTTGAACTTACAAAAAATGAAGATTTAACAATTACAAGTTTAGGAAAAAAAGTCAAATTAAATCATAGTAATCTAAAAGGTCATTTGAATAAACTTTGTGATCTAAATATAGTCATAGAAAAAAGATATGGCCGAATCAGAATTTTTCAGATAAATAACAATTCAGAAGGTGGAAGACGAATAAAAGAGTTTATTCAATTTTGGATTGAAACTTATGACGAGTAATTTTACCATAATTTATTAGACGTAAGATTATATAGGAATTATTACAATGAATTATAATATTATGTGGGTTGAAAAATACCGACCAAAAAAAATAGAAGATATAATTGGTCATGAAGAAACTAAAACACGATTGAAAGGTTTTATATCTTCAAATTCCCTTCCCCATTTACTATTTGCAGGTCCACCAGGAACCGGTAAAACTTCGGCAGTTATTGCTTTAGCCAGAGAAATCTTCAATGAATCCTCAATTAGTGGAAATCTATTAGAGTTAAATGCAAGTGATGACAGAGGGATTGATGTCATTAGGAATCAAGTTAAAGATTTTGCAAGAATTCTTCCAATAGATAATGCACCTTTTAAGATAATTAGCCTTGATGAAGCTGATGCATTGACTTCAGCAGCACAACACGCTTTAAGAAGAACTATGGAAAAATACGTAAATACTTCAAGGTTTGTTCTCTTATGTAATTATCCCAGTAAAATAATTGAACCAATTCAGTCAAGGTGTGCTTTTTTTAGGTTTAGTCAATTAAATAGTAAAGACATTTTTGGGAAATTATCTCAAATAGCATCATTGGAAAAGGTTGATATTATTGAAGAAGCAATAGAAACCATAATTGAGATCTCAAATGGTGACTTACGTAAAGCAATAAATATTTTACAAGCGACGGCCGCAATGGGTGGGCGTGTCACTCCAAAAATAGTATATCAAACAGCTGGCAGTGTAGAGAAGAAGGAAGTATCGAAATTGGTTTCTTATTCCTTAAACCAAAACTATAAACAAATTAAAGATACATTACATGAATTACTTTTCAATAGAGGAATATCTCCAGCAGAAATTTTACGTCATTTATTTAATGAACTATTTGAAATAGAATTATCCAATGATGGAAAATTATTGTTGATTCAAAACATAGCTGAAGTTGATTATCGAATTACAGAAGGTGCTTCCGCCGATATTCAATTGTTTTCTTTATTTTTATCACTTGGTACTTTAAATTAAACTCTCCTTTAAAAATTGATATATTAGAATTAAATACGGTGGTAAACTGCGTTCTGTGTTAATCCTTATTTTAAGAAAATATAATTCGTCACTTAAATATTTCCTTTTCCATGAGATTTCATCAATAAAATTTATACTCCTTAATATTAAATATTCAGGAGCTGCTGGTTTAATATCTATTTTGTCATTTGATATTAAATAATTTTTTAGGCTTCTTTGTTTTAAACGTGAATCACGTAAAAAACCAATCATGTTTCGAATTTGTTGCCTTCCAAAATTATCTCCTTCCAAATTAATTACGCACATATCATTTTCTAGGGAATTTGAAACTCCTATAATTCTAGTCTCCGGATTATACCTTCCTGCACCATCTCTTTTAATTAGTTTTGAAAAATTATTTACACCAATTAGTTCCTTCAATTTTTCAATATCAATTCTTTCCATTAAAATATATGAATAAATTTTAGATAATTTAATTCTCGGATTAAAATTTAAGGATACTTCAGCATAATCCCAAATGATTATATCGCGAGGTAATAGATAATTAATTTGCTTCAAATTGGGTTCATTAATTATATTTAGAGTAAATACATTACCAATTGCACTCACTCCTGCATCAGTTCTACTTGTAGATATATATCTATTATTTCTAAAAGATTCGATATATCCAAGAAGTACAAATACATATTCAACAAAATTTTCAATTCCCATTCCATTTTTTTGTCTTTGAAAGCCTAAGTAATTGCTACCAATGTAAAAAATTTTAAAGATATACCTCTTCAATTGTTCCTGTCTATTGCTATTACTACATAATTAATTAATTTATTATTGATTTCTGGAATAATTTACCATTATAAGTTGTTATAGAATGAACCTGAATAGAGAATTAATTACAATATTTACTGCACAATTAAATGGGTATATAATATATTAGTTAGATATTGTATATAGCTAGAGTGCTGTTTTTTATTTGACCTTAGGTAATTGTACATGGTTATTGATATTGAATCCTTTGAAAATAAAAAATTATTATCAAAATTAAATGTATTTGATATTATTGAATTTGGGAATAATCAGATTCCACTTTCACATTTCATGGTTATGTCCATAGATATTGATGATTCAATTCCAGCAATTTTACTCCAACTATGGAAAATCGAAGGTGGATTTGAACATCAAGTTGTAAATATAGTTGAGGCTGATCTTGGAATAAATACTCAAGTAAAAATAATAACACCAATAAAATCTTCTTTAATGATTACTGAAGTTAAATCATTTCGACAACCATCAGAATTATCTGAAAAGGAACAATACTACTTTGAATTATATCCTGATCAACTTTTTTATAATAATGCTTCCTCATTACTTCCATATGAAGTTGAAGTAATTAATAATAACCAGAAGATGATTGTAACTTTACCTAATTGGTCTCCACTTCAGAGGTTTCCATTATCCAAAATAAAATCAGGTTCAATACTAGAGTTATGGCAAATTGATTCAATTTATGTGCCAATGAAAATACTAAAATTATAATTTACTTATTCCAAATAATACGTTTTCCCTCAATATAAATATCTGCTATTAAATTTTGACCTAATTTTGAAATAACTTCCTCCAAAGACTTACCATTTAGTATTACAAAAGTCGCCTTCGATTTAATAGATAATAATTCCATTTTATTTCCAGTTATCGATTGATATGATCCGGAAGTTGCTGCTCTGAATGCTTGGATTGGATGTAAATAGTATCTGAACACAGCCATTCTTAATACAGTTTGCATAGATAAAGTCCAATTATTTGGATTAAAGTCACTTCCCAATCCTATTTTTACTGATGTTTTATTCCAATCTCTAGGAATTGTATCTACAAATAATCCAAATGGTGCAGTTGGCATAAAATTTACAATCGTTGGAGTGTTGCTTATAATTGTAAAATCATTTTCTGTTGCTTGTAACAGGTGATCTACACTTAATGCATTATATTCTTTTGCCGCTATTTGGCTAATTCCTGTATACAATATTTCATCACCGTGTACGCGGACAGGAAGTCCTAGACTAAGTGATTTATCAAGTATCCTTCTAGTTTCATCAACAGAAAATGCTCCCACATCGCAAAATACATCAGTGCTGGTTGCTAGTGATTTTTTGGAAATGAAAGGAATCATATCATCCAATATTTCATCCATGTAAGCCGTTTTTGATTTTTCTTTCGGAAATACATGAGCTCCACAGAATGTATTTACTACTTCTACTGGATGTTGTATATTTGCCTGCTCTAGAATTTTTAATAATCTTATTTCTTCATCAAAGCTAAGTCCATAGCCACTTTTAGCTTCTACAATTAAAGTACCAAAGGATAAAGCAGTGTCTAATCTATTCAAAACTAATTCTAATAACTCTGCATCAGATGCTTTCCTTGTTTGAGATACAGTGTATTGAATTCCACCTCCTTCTGATAAAATTTGTGAGTATGATTTACCTTCTAGTTTCTTTGATAATTCAAAATATCTTTCACCTGCAAAAATTAAGTGTGTGTGAGCATCGTTAAAAGGTGTACTTAATATTTGATTTTTTCCATTTATTTCACCTATAGTAGAATCAGTAATTATGATATTGGAAATAATTTTATCATTGATTTCAACAGATAAAGGACCTTGGATAAAATTATATCCATCAAAAATTCCACTTAATGAATGAATTATCATATGGTAGCGTATCTTTATTAACTACTTAATATTGCCTCTAGCGGTTCAGCAAAATCTCTTATGGTATTTAATGTTAAACCAATAGAATGGATTTCTTTAGATGCTCCAATTAAAATATGATCTCCTGCAGTAGCAAGAATTGTAAATCCCTCCTCTCCTCTGATTAACATTGCTTGTAAAGGACCGTGATTCATACGAGATGTAACATGCGTTCCGGTTGACATCACTGCTGCAGATATAGCTGATAATAAATCTGGATCTGCGCCAGCCTGTACAAAAAATGCTAGGGTAATACCTTCTCGAGTAACAATACCTAATGCCTCTAATTCACATTGCTTAGAAATTGAAGTTAACAATTTTACTAGTTCTTGTTTTTGCTTTTGAGTAATATCAGTGACAGACATATATAATGAATTTAATTACTCAATTGCTTTAGTACTTTTTCTAGTATCATATTGAAAATCACTAGTTTTTGTGCAAAAACACATGAAATCTTTATTTGAAGATTAATTACTCAATAAAACAAATGGTGGGCCCGGCCAGATTCGAACTGGCGACCTCCTCGGTGTAAGCGAGGCGTTAATCGGTCTTATCTCTCGCAAGTAAATAAGTTAACCGAGCTAAACCACGAGCCCAAGTACTAAGGAATATTTATCCTCACAATATATTATAATTTGATATTCTTAAAAGTCGTGATTGTAATCTCAACAATCGTTTGCATAATGTAAGATTAAACGTTATCTAATTTCTTACATACAAAACAAAATTTACATCGATTTCATAGATACTTATCTAGAAATTTAAAACCCTTGGAGACTAACATACAGTATAAGATCCTTGATCTATGGCCCAGTAGTGTAGTCCGGCCAATCATCGCGGGCTTTCACCTCGTGGACCCGGGTTCGAATCCCGGCTGGGTCACTCTTTTTTTTTTTATTAATATAATTTATAGAAAAAATTATTTAAATAATATAATGGGCCTAGCCGGATTCGAACCAGCGACAGACCGGTATCTCAATGGGATCTACCCAATATGAGCCGGTCACTCTAACCAGGCTGAGTTATAGGCCCTTGTATCGGTTATTCATTCAAATTGAATGACTGTTTATACGATTATTGGTTTACCTTCTCTTAAGAATTTTGAAGGTATCATTTACAAATTCACCCCAAATCTAATTTGATATACAAATCATCGTTGAGATAATAAAGAGAAAAAAAATTGTTAAAATCAAGATTTAGAAGTTAAAATATTTAACACAAGGATTCTATAATAGAATATGGATTTTTGTGATGCATGCGATTCGCTGCTACAACCGAAAAAAGTAGATAATGATATCCTGCCATATTGTATTGAATGTGATGAAATTAAAGCAGAGGGAAAAATAGGAAAAATTTCATATGAAGATGAAGATCGAAAAGCAGATCCAGAAGGTGGAAAAATGCTAATTTTAGAAGAACAACAACAAGGAACAGTAGGAAGACCTCAAAAGGAAATGTTTTGTCCAAAATGTAACACAATGCAAATGATTGAATTTTGGGAAATTCAAACAAGAAGCGCTGATGAAGCACCAACTCGATTTTTTAAGTGCTTAGGGTGTGAAAAAAATTGGAGAGAATATGATTAGGAATGATATTATGAAAGATAAAAGACCAGAAGGAAGTATTGATACAACAATTAATGAAATACCAGCTGGCATTTCAAGAATTAAAATTGTTGGATTTATAGTTGGAATTAATGAAGTTGATGTAATTATTAACGATGGATCAGGTCAACTTATTGTGGCGCTTAACAATACAGCAGATGCGGATCTTTCTATTCAAGACTTTGGTAGGTTTATTGTTGAAACAAATCGTGATGGCGACAATATATCTGGATTATTGCTAGCTTTTCATAAGTTAAATAAAGACGAACATGAACAATATCAGAGATTGGTAAAAATTGAAAAAAGAATGATAATTGATTAAGAATCACTTTTTAATCAATTTGAAAATGAGGAATAAGAGAGAACTATGAGTATTAATGTAATTT
>JAOUKW010000403.1 GCA_029882335.1 Candidatus Heimdallarchaeota archaeon
AGGTAATGCTAGATTATGAACTATTGTAATTTCAGCTTAAAAACTACTGAATTGAAAATTGAGTCACAAATTGATGTATATACAAAAATTATCATGTAATAAAATTTTGTTTTTCCAATTCTAAATTATTTTGTATTCAGCTGTTATGCAACAATATTGATAAACCTAGATTTCAAATATTACTAATTGTATATTATTAGAAAAAAAAAAATCATAATCAAGATGTACTTACTAAAATTATATTTAGTTGCTTATATACATATAAGATATGGTCGAAATTGGGGATACTGCTCCAAATGCTAAGGTAAAATTATCTGATATTGATAATGTGAATATTGACTTTGAATTGAATCAGGCTTATGAAAAGGGAAAAACAGTTCTGTATTTCTTTCCTGCTGCTTTCACTGGAGTTTGTAGTAGTTCATCATGTTCAATACGAGATGATATTTCTGATTTTAAAGAACTAGGTGCAAATATTTATGGTATATCCGTGGACTTACCATTTAGCCAAAAGGTTTTTATTAAAACTAATGAATTAAACTACCCTGTTTTATCTGATTGGAATAAAGAAGCCATAACTGGATTTGGAATTGTAGATGAAAACTTTGCCAATTTCTTCAGGGGTATAGCCAAAAGATCTTTATTTGTAATTGATGAAAATAAAATTACATATAAATGGGTTGCTGATAATCCTGGTGTCTTTCCACCTTTTGACGAATTAAAATCACACTTGAAGTCTTGATTTTATTGTTTGATCTCAATAAATATAGGTTGTTAGAATATAATAATTTAAAATAAGTATTTGTGGGATTTTCATATGAACCAACCTGAATTATTACTTAGAACAACTCTTGTAGAAAAATATAAAGAAAATGCAATACTGGCTCATATTTCTGATATTGAAGAGATGCTAGAATTCCTTCCTGGTACATGGTGGAATGCTTATTCTCAGGTATATGGTGTAAAAATAAGAGAATTTCCATATTCTGCAAGAAATGGTTTTTTTATCGATGTAGATAAAAGGGTTTGTACCCATCGTTTTATATCAAAAGGCATTGTCAGACGAGACACAATATTAAATGATGATGATTTAACAAAAATCGTACCAAACGTATACAGACCTACTTGGTTTGATTATGATGACGCTGTGCGTTGTTATTCCATTTTAATTACTGCAGTGACTGAATTGCCAAATCCAGTACCTGTAGAAATATTTGGTTTATACAATTCATGGGGTAGAATTTCAAACAAAGATGTATTCCATCATCCGCGATTAATAAAACCTACATGGGAATTGATGAAAAACAAATATATGTAAGATATTTTTTCTGGAAATTAATTTACTATGTAAGAACCTGTGGTATCAAAAATATTGTAATAATTACAACCTCAATTCATTTTCTTTCGCATTATTTGATTTATACTAGTAAAAACTGATTTTTAGATTTTGAAATTACTTAAATACAATCATTAAACTTTAAAATGTAATGTAAATCAAAAGACCTTATTAACGAGAATTATGAAGTTTGACTTTTGTTTTTTCCTAACTTGAATAATGAGTAGTATTGGAATAATAAAAACTGATATAGGGATTGAAAGAAGAGAATTATTTTGATTTGTATTTGTATCTACTAAATAACTACGACTCTCTTCTGGTGAAGGTATTATAGTTGTAAGACTGGGGGGTGAGTATGGAGCTATTAAAGCTTCAAGTAATTCTGGAATCCATGTTTGTGTTGTCTCATTAAACGCAGCAAACCTTGCCTTAAAATCCCAATAAGTCCAAGCTATATTTCTTTCTTCTGCAGTTCTTGCAACAAAAGCAGTCCATCTTGCTCTATCATCAATATTTGCATGATCTATTACACCAAATTCAGTCATTATTACAGGTATTTTCGTTTCAAAAGACCAACTAGCTACCATATTAAAACTATTTACTATTGAATTTTTTTGTGCATCCGTTCCCTCCCATCTTTTTCCAATTGGATATTGAATTGGTGTCCATGTTGCACCTTGATGAGTAAAATCAAGTGGATTGTAATAATGAAAAGTAGCTATTAAATTATCATCTGCTGGCAAATTCAAATCATCCAGTGTTGAATATGATGATACAAAATTCCCTGTAACAATTATTTTTCTTGTTGGGTTTGTTTCTCTGATTTTTGCAATTGCTGCATTTTGGATTTCATTCCACTTCGCATCATCACTCAATAATGCACCTCTGGGTTCATTCAGCACTTCAAAAAATAGTTTTGATGGATGATCTTTATATCTGTCTGAAATTTGTTCCCATAAAGAAATGAACCAATCTTTATTTAATATAGGATCAACCATTAATACATCAAAATGGTGTATATTAATGATTATGGATAAATTACGTTGTAATCCTTGTTGTATTACCTCGTCCACTCTGAGTGCGAATGTTTCATTTATTGTAAAGGGTGAAGAATCTAAAGAGTGTGATGACCATTTCACCGGAATACGGACTGTATCAAAACCTGCTTGCTTTACCACATCAAAATCCGTTTCGTTAATATATATGCCCCATGATTCCTCTCCTGCTGGGGCTTCCAAACTATTTCCAAAATTTATCCCTCTGAATAGATTATCTGGCAGTGGGTGTGGATATACACCAGTTGATTGGAAATCTATCGAATGTAATGGAATGCCCGACATTACTAATAATGGTAAAATTATGACAAATTTTCGTTGAACAAACATTAGATAATATATTTATAAACTCATATAAGTCTTTAATCATTTAATTTAGTTATAAATCTAAAAAATCTTTTTTATATCGACTGTATTTAAATGAAAATTCAGACGATCCATTTTATGAAAAATAATTTCAATCAGATATTGGACTTCAATACATGTTTTTATGATTATTGTCTATTGTATAGACTGACTTTACTATTTATATACTTTCAATGTAGTGTAAAATAAGAGGATATAGTAGAAATTACTGCTGCTATGTTCAATATTAAGAGGTATGCATATTTGAATAAACGCAATTCAATCATTATACTCTTGATACTAATTCTAAATGCATTTTATTTTACTGATAGTTTAAACCGATTGTATTACGAAGAATCAGATACAACTATTACAAAAGAATTAAATCAAGAGTTTCAACAGGATATACGTGTAATTACTGTAAACAAGGTATCTTTTGGCAATTCAATAACTCCATCAGTTATTGATACTACACAACCAACAATTTCATCGCCACCTGATCTACATTATGAAGCAAATGATGGAAGGTCTCATTTGATTACGTGGGATGTTTTTGATGCTAATCCATCACACTTTAACATTTATATAAATAATTCAATTATTATTAATAATGCTACATGGGTTTCCAACACTATAGTATTTAATACTACAGGTGCAGCAATTGGGTATTATGAGATTAATTTGACATTATTTGATGTAAATAATAATACTGCAAGTGATATTGTTGGAGTAAATATTATTAAAGGTTCTCCTCCTGTTATAAATTCTCCTGCAGATATCGAATATGGACTAAATGATGGATCACTAAATTACATAAATTGGATTGTTGCAGATATCAATCCTAGTAATTACATCATACAAAAAGATGGAGTTGTCATTACTTCTGGTATTTGGAGTAATGGTACAATTACGGCAAATGTCTCTTCCTTAAGTTTAGGCACATATATCTATACATTAACTGTAAATGATACGAATGGTAATCAAATTAGTGATGATGTGATAGTAACTGTAAATAATGGTATTGCACCAACTATAAGTAGTCCTCCAGATATAACTTTTGAAAGAGATGATGGTAAATTACACTGGGTTAATTGGACTATATTTG
>JAOUKW010000404.1 GCA_029882335.1 Candidatus Heimdallarchaeota archaeon
CTAGTATTTTTTCTAATGAATCTATTCAGTTACCAAAGACTTCAACGATTAGCTTTAAGACAATTATCTACGTTAGTGTGACAATAATCATGACTGAGATAATAAATTTTCTCTCAATAATCAAAAATAATGAGATGCCATTTCGATTAAATGCAAGCAATTATATAACTTCAGCCTTCAATGTAATGAAAATATTATTCTATCTAATAATCACATATTACCTTTATTTTCTATACAGTAATGCAGGATATTTAGAGTCTAATTTTAATTCATTTTTAAAATTCTATATTCTAATTGTTATTAGTCTTTTATATGTATTAAAAGATATTTTAGATAGGGTAATTATAATACTTACTCGATTTCTATTTAATATAATACCTAAATTAAATAATAAAAAGATAGTGACGAAGGCTATATTGAGTGAAATCAGAAGTTATCAAAAAATGTTTGTATCATCTGTTTTTATTATTATGTTTATGGTGATCTATTTATTTTATTTCAACTCCATTAGCAATGAAATCATTGTTCAGCAGGAAAAATTTGAAAATCCAGGAATAATTACAGTAGATGAGACAATTCACTTTTCTGATATCAATAATTTATATGGAAACATAACTGAAATCACAAATAAATATAACTATCAATCTGCATATCTTACTTCCGATATAAATTCAATTAATACAGTATTAAATAAACCAATCTATTTACATGCTTTTAGTGATAATTTTGTATCGTATATAGAAGATTTTGTTGGAGGAATTTCAGAGGACCTCAAATTTAGTTTTTCTAAATTATTAGAAGAGGATAAATTAATAATTCCCGAAAATTCAGTGGATTTATTGAATTTAGGCGAGGAGACAGTTTTATTATTTGATAATGTATATTTTTCTGTCGAACTCAATGGATATTATCAGGTAATGCCTGTTTTATTAGTTGATGTGAATAAACACGATATGAATAATTGGATAATTAATGAAAAAACGTTTCATAAAATATATTCTTCATTAGAAAATAGGGATATGGTTCAAATGAGAATATTTATCGCAAATTTCAAAGATGATGCTATAAATAAACAGTTTATAGAGGAACTAAAAAATATATCTACAAATATTCAAATTAATGAGTTTGATAATGAATTAGGGGATAATAATGCGATTAGGATCTTTTTCTATTTTACAATTATCAATTCAACGATTCTCTTACTAATTAATTTACATACTTATCTTGAGCTGATGAATGAAAGAAAGAAATATTCAAGTAAATTATTATTATATTTAGGAGATAAAGGAAATAATTTTGATCACATATCACACCAATTCTTGGCTCAACTATCATTACTCACAATATTAATATTAATTCCAATTGTTAATATTTTCAATATTGTATTAATTCGTATTAGTAATCAGAATGTATACTTCTATTCATTACATCGCCTTTCTCCTCTTATTATTGGTTTAGGTATATTTATGATAAGTCTAATATCCCTGGGGTTGATGAATTTGGGATTAAAGTTCAAATTGAAGGGAGAATGAAAATATGGATGATATTTTAATTAAATTGGATAATATTTACAAAATATTTCATAATGATTCTATTATTAGATCTATTGTTACTTTAAAAGGTATATCCATTGCTTTGAAGAAAGGCGATGTTATATGTATCACTGGATCAAGTGGTTCTGGTAAAACAACACTGCTCAATATAATAGCAGGTAAATTAAAACCAAATGCTGGTAGAATTGAATTTATTACCAAGCAATATACATCTTACGTAAATTATAAAAATGATATTGCAAAGGTAATGACATATATCCCTCAAAATCCAAAGGATGCGATTATTCCTAATGTAGTTGTTTTTGACTATTTGAATAACATTTGTTCAATAGACAATGAAGAATTTCAAAAATTAACAAAAGCGGAGAAAATTGAAAAAATCAAGAGTATATTTACCCAATTACAAATTAATAATGATAGGTTAAATCAAAATATTTCTAATTTATCAATGGGTGAATTACAAAGAGTAATATTTGCGATTGCTTTGATAAAGGATTCTAAAATAATAATCTTTGATGAACCCACATCTTATTTAAATACGGAATTACATCAGAAAGTAGGAGAAATTATCAATTCAATTGCAAAGACAAAAGAAAAAGTAATAATATTAACGACTCATTCAAGAATCTTATCTTCTTGTTTTGAAAATTCAATTGAATTATATGATGGTTATTTTAGAAGATTTGGTAATAATCATTTAGATGTGGATAATAATAGTGTAGATAAAATATATAACCATAATAATAGAATAGGTATTCCAGATAACTATTTCGATGATGATAACAATGAAATTAATTTAGTTAAAAGAGGAGATGATTATTTTGAAATTAGAAGATAAAGATACAATTCAACTTGAACTAAGTAATGTTAGCTTCAATTACAATCAGCAGGGACAATCTATAAAGATTTTTGAAGATATAAATTTAAAATGTACAGCAGGCAATATAATCACGATTATGGGACCAAGTGGCAGTGGCAAAACAACTTTACTTCATTTATTGGCATTAATCTACAAACCGAGTACAGGACAAATTATGTTAAATGGTCAAGAGATAGACTTTGAAGATATTGAGAAAATAGATACACTAAGAAAGACCTACTTTGGGATTCATACTCAAGAGATACTATTATTTGAGAAAATAGGAATTGTGGAGAATCTAATGATAGATTTCGAAATTCACAGTGATTTACCAGAAAAAGAAAAATTGGATAGAGAGTATTTAATCGAATTAATTTATTCATTAAATCTAAATCATCTATTGAGTCGAAAAGTTAATGAATTATCAATGGGAGAAAAACAAAGACTAAGCATAATTAGATCATTAATTTCAAAACCAAAATTACTGATCTTGGATGAACCAACTGCGAGTTTAGATTACGACAATGTCTTATCTTTGATTAAAATATTGAACAAGTTGAGAATGAATAAGGATCAAATAACAATTATCTTTACACATGATCCATTATTCCTACGATATTCTCACCAATCTTATCGTATTTCTAATTATAAATTAAATAAAATTGAAAATTGAATTTTTAAAACCATGAATTTCTATCCATTCATGACTGAAATATCATACGAATATATCTCTTCCATTATCATATTTTAGAATAAATGTATCACAGTTAAAGTATCTATTATTACGATACTAACCACCATTTGTATACTGGCTTATTTATTCTATAATAAACAGTTAGAAGAGAGTGATAATCCGGATGAATATAAACAATTGATGAAACCTATTAAAATATCGAATTTAAGGTTAATTCTTTATTTTGAAATTTTAATATTTATTTTTCTATTGTTTTTCTTATTTATCAACAATTAACTTAGTTATATCTGAAGCTATCCATAAGTTATATAGTGTTTATCTATATCTTCTATTTATTCTTGCTGTTGAAATAATTTTTTTAATTGGTTAATTTTAGATTTCAACATTTTCTTTCTATGAGCTAATGATTTCCAATCGAAATAATCTTCCCAACATTCTCCATCTATATCATTATCATCAAACATTATACGTTCAAATTGGTAAAATTTCATGGTGTGTTTTTCTTCATAGACTAATATCTTATCCATCACACCTATTAATTCTTTATTAATAAGATCTAATTCATAATTGTAAACTTCTGAATCCATCTAATCCCTTTAATTCGGTTAATTAACAATTTAGTATGACTATTGATATTAATATAATTCATTTTTAGAGAATGAACAATCCAATGGATCAATGATTAATTGTAGAAAATAGAGATTTAATAATACCCTGTAACAAATAGC
>JAOUKW010000405.1 GCA_029882335.1 Candidatus Heimdallarchaeota archaeon
AGTTGTACTTGGAGGGGCAGGGGCAACTGGAGTTGGTGCTTTAAGAGGAGCTGCTGCGATTGGTTGAGTTGGAACAGAGGATTCTTGTTTTGGTACAGGATTTGTACCTGATGAATTAACTTCATCCTCGCTATAAAGAGCAGAGATGGGAGTTTTAGATCGAGTTTTTGTCTTTCTACTTAGAAAATCATCATCACTATCTAATGCCATTAATTGAGCTTCTAAATCCGCATTTATATCAACCATATCATTTTCAGATATTCCATCATAAATTTCACCACTATCAGATTCAATTGATGATTTTAACATGTCATTCATTTTTTGACTTATTTGCTTCACCATTGAACTATACTGATGAGATAATTGTTCATGAGCAGTAGAAGTAATTTCACCTACTTCTTTTAATTCATTTAATTTACCCAATGCACCTTCTGCTCCAGCTATTTCAACTTTTAAACTAGCCAAAATATCTTTGGTATCACTAAGTCGTAATGTTTGACCGGTACCTAGAGTTAAGTCTATTTCTGAAGTAGAGGATGATATTGCTGGTTCATTATTCTTTTTGTAATTTGCTAATCTTTTCTTGGTAATAAGTCTTACAACGATAGCAGATAGAATAAAATAGAATACACCAAAATATAATATAATTTTAAGTTCTTGATCTAATCCAACAGGGGGTAAGTTCTCGGGTAATACCATCTTTTATACCTTTCCTATTTATACTATTATATTTTATTTCTTAAAACATTGTGTGCTTTAACTAATGAAATCGCGTTGTTCTAATTAATTTTTTATGTTAACTTTTCATTATTTAGTTTGAGATTATTTATTATTTTTCAACAATTTTTACAAACAAAAACCATCTCTATTCGAATTTGATAATTTCATTATGAATATATGTATTATCCATGACCTAGTCATAAAGCTAAAAAGAACAAACTAATTATGGTTAGATATGGCAAAAAAATCTAAATCTATACCATTGGATGATAAAGGTATGGGTATTCTACCCTCTCTCATGTTTGCAGGTTTATTTATAGCATTAGGTGGTGCAATTGTAATGGCAGGAATAAGAGGATTACCAGCTACAGCACCAATTGTGATAACAATTGGTATGATGTTGATCCTAATTGGACTCGCTCCTTTCTATATTCCAATTGTTCATGGTAAACTAGTTCCAAAAGTTGATAAAAACGAAGCAACAGCTTGATTTAATTAAATCATTAACTTTTGCTATTTTTTATATAAATTCTTTTTCAAAAGTTTTAAATTATATAAATTCGAACTGAAAAAAAATATGCATTTATTCAAATGATAAATCTAATTTGATAAAAGGTTAAAAACTAGAAAGGAAATATGGATAATACAGATGACAATTGTTACTTCTAAGATAAGTAATAAGGTGGAAGACAGGGTTGGCTACCAGAATTTACCAGAAGTTTTTCACTCGAATGTCGATCCATCTTTTCAAAGATGGATTGAAATGGCAAAAGAAAGAACCTTTTCACTTGCTGCAGGTAATAGAATTGGACACATCGCACCAAAAATAATGGAAATAGGGTTTGGAAAAGTTTTATTTGCTGCTGACCAAATGGGAGCTGATATAGATCAATCAAATCCATTTGTCATATTTGCACCTGATGGGACTTGTAGTTATAATCCAATTAGAACTCAGAGAGGATTTTCATATGGTGCAGTTCTAGATTTTGATTTTGACGGAATGATGGCAACAAACAATTCCATGCCAAATGGATGTGGATTTAGTCTATACGAAATTACAGATGAAATACCTGATGCAAAACTAGTTAATTTTCTAAAGGATTCACAAATGCGTTTAGGACAAGATCAACTCAGTCAACTTGGAAAGGGAAACCATTTTGCAGGAGTATATATTGTAAGAGATCCAGTAACTGGTGAAGATACAAACAAAAGATTTGTTGTAGTGCATTGTTCTGGACATGTTGGAGGACATAGATTATACCATCCTGATTCTTGGCTCTCTGATACTTCTGGATATATTGAAGTACCAACACCACATGGATCAATCACCCTACTTGAAGGAGAGGCAAGAAGGCTATATTTAGAACAATATGGAGAGACAGATAAAGCCAATTCTGTAAATAGAGATATCACTGTAGATGAAATATTCGACAAAAAATATGAATGGAATAGAATCGAGGAAATTACACATCAAGGTTTAACAAAAAACTCAATTCATAGAATAGGAACTCAAATCCACAAAGGATTAGTACCAATTGCATTCAATCCAGAAGAAGGATTAATTGTTGTAGATACTAAACAAAATTTAAGTCGAGAATTTATCGATTACTGGAAGCAAGGAGAACGTATCAAACAATACGGATTAGAATCTAAAATGACAAATCTAAACTTTGTTCCTCACGGAGGAGGATATGAATTCAGACATCCAGTAAAATCAATGGAAATCAGATTAGGACCAGAAGGAATTCATGATTTCAACCTACATCTAAATATACCGGATGGAAACATGAGTTTTACATATTTTAGAGAAATACGAGAATGGATGACATACAGGAGAAAAACCCCGATTATTCGTGAAATTGCAAGAGCTGATCTCGCAGAGATCGTTTATGATCTACCTGGATTAATGCAAGTATATCCCTTACAAAGTATCCCTGGTGGATCACACTAAAGAAATCACAATTTTCTCTAAAAAATGTTATTTTAACAGTCTAAATAAATAAAATTCATTTATTTTTAATACATAAATAATTTAATGATTTGTATAGCTCATCGAGGAGCATCAGGGATTGCACCTGAAAACACGTCGCTGAGCGTTTGGACTGCGATAGAATCAAATGCAGATATGATAGAAATTGATATTCAGATTACCAAGGATAATGAATTAGTACTTTTTCATGATAAAGAATTAGCAAGAATTACAACCGGTAAAGGAGGAATCATTGACTATACCATAAAACAACTAAAACGAAAAGATATAGGTAAATGGAAAGATAAATCCTTTGCAAAGATGAGAATTACTACTTTTGAAGAATTATTGATGGAAATTCCCTCGAAAACCTCGTTAGTTGTTGAAGTAAAACCGCAACCAAAACAAAACATCGAAGAACGTGTTTTAGAGAGAAAAATAATTGATTTACTTGATTCATATAATGGAATTGGTAACGGATATATATCAGTTAGAGACATACCAACATATTCATGGTTTATCGAGAACACATCTAAATACACAATTGGATTGATGCAAAAGAAAAGGACACCTTCTGAAATGCTCGAATTAGTAAAACTTCACAAAATTAAAGTTTCCCAAATAAGATGGAGGAATTATGGAGCAATAGATTATAAGAAATTAAAACAAACTGGTAGCAAGATAATGGCATTTTATGGTGATATTCCGGACGATTGGGATTTATTAATTCTTAACCAAGTTGATGGGATATTGACGAATTATCCTGCTCTACTGTCCGGATATTTAGCAATGAAAGGAATAAAATAAAATCGATCACTTGTCCCATGTGTTATAAAAATTTTAATAGTCTATGTGGAATTAACTATTAATTATGAAGTTTCTTGTTTTTTCAGATGTTCACATAGGTGGTAAATTTAATGAAGCTATGTTTTTAAAAGGAGTAGATATAATAAATAAAACAGAAGCCGACTACTTCATCTTCACGGGAGATCTGACTGATCAAGGAACCGTTGCTGAATACCAATTGGTAAAAAACAAATACCTCCCCATGTTTGAAAAGGAAATATTATTAGTACCGGGTAACCATGATGTAAAAAATGTTGGTGATCTTTTGTGGGAAGAATAT
>JAOUKW010000407.1 GCA_029882335.1 Candidatus Heimdallarchaeota archaeon
GGAACGTCCGGATTTGTAATTACAATATCATCTGCACCTAAATCATAAGCTAAATCTACCTTATCATCATTTTTTTCAAACACAGTGACTTGATTGCCCAGTTTAGATGCATACTGGGTGGCTAGATGACCCAACCCTCCCAAACCAATAATGCCTATTTTTTGATTTGCTTGCATACCCGAAGAAATTAATCCTGAATACACTGTTGTTCCTGCACATAAAAGAGGTGCTGCAGTATTTGAATTTAATTTTTCAGGAATTCTAAATACAAAATCATCTTTCAACTTGATATGTGTAGCAAAACCTCCATGATTGCCTATTATTGTTCCTTGATTGCCTGATTGACAGAGATTTTCAAATCCATCACTACATAATTTACATCTAAGACAGCTATCTTTCTGCCACCCAACGCCAACAACTTCTCCCAGTTTATATTTTGTTGCAACTTCTCCAGTTTTAATTATCTTACCTATAATTTCATGACCTGGTACAAGGGGATAGGTAGAAGCCCTCCAATCATTATCTATCATATGGATATCTGAATAGCAAAGCCCACAATTATCTATTTCAATTATTACTTCATTATTTATTGGCTCTTCCATTTGAAAATTGAATGGTTTAAGCTCTTCTTTTGGATTAAACGAAGCCATAGCAGAAATATTCATTGTATTTGGCATCTATTTTAGATTGGCTTGTACTTTAAAAAATATCTCCATATCTTTATGCTGTAATGATCGGAAAATCGAAAAATCAATTATACGAAAAATTACTGAAGTGTAACCATGAGAATTTTACACAAAACTATTGAAGTAATTTATTGTAAATAGATTTTTACATTTTAAATTCGAAGATGAATTTTCTACTTTTCTGACAGCCATAAATTAATTGTATAATCTGTAATCAAAGGTTAAACATTCAATTTTTATTTAAGGTACAGTTTATTTAGTTTCTCAATATGAAGTTGTTGAGTGTACTAATAAATTAAGTTAACAAAGTACAATAATTATCTTAACCTAACAAAAATCAATCATCACATACATAAAATATCATTTATTACTAAAAATATGCTAATCCATGCTGACCTTCACTCACATTCTGCATATGCAGGAGGAGCACGAGCAGGAGGAAGGAATCAAAAAGAATTCAACAAGAAATTAGTCAATCGATTTAATGAATCAAATGAATTGGTACCATTTAAAGGAATAAATTTATTAGGCACTGGTGATGTTCAATTCGAACCTTGGATGGAATTTCTAAAGACTAATTTAAGTGAAGTAGACTACGGAATATTTGAATATGGTATGAATTCTAATTCAATTACTTTCCAATCGCCAAAATATCTCTTACAAACTGAATTGATATTCACAGGTCCTGTATTAGATACTGGTAAGAAGAAAAGGGTTCATGTGATAATTTTATTTCCTTCATTTGACAAAGTAATGGAATTAAATATATTATTGGATAGTTGGGGTGTATCAAGACAAAACATGGCTAGACCATTCATTGTTTGTGATACAACTGAAGAAGTAAATCAACGTGTAAATGCCATATTTGATCTTGACCCCCTGGTTGAAGTAATTCCTGCACATGTACTTACTCCAGAAGGTGTATATGGTGGTAATTTGCGTATTAATTATTTGGATGACTTTTTTGGTGATTCTGCTCAACGAATACAGGCTATTGAGACTGGATTAAGTGCAGATCCAAGTATATTGGCATTAATTCCAGAATTAGATAATCTATCATTGATATCGAATGCGGATGCTCATTCCTCAAAATTAAATAGAGTTGGCCGTGAATTTACTTCATTTAAAATAAATAAATTCGATTATAAATCGATAATCGATGCAATTCGACGGGGAAGGATAGATAAAACAGCAGAATTTCACCCCACTGAGGGTAGATATTTTCTATCGGGTCATAGAGGGGATCGAACAAAACCGGCTATACATAAGAAAAATCAATTTTGTTATTTTTCTCCTAAAAATCAACCTTTAAATGATATTTGTCCACAGTGTAACAAGGAATTAACTATAGGTGTATTACAAAGAGCATTTGAGATCAGTGAAATTCAGGGAGGGAATCGGTCTCTTGGAGAAGGACCCAAACGACCATTTATTACAATGGTACCTTTAATTGAGATATTATCTTACAGTCTAAAGATATCTACGATTAGTTCCAAACGATTGTTGAGAAAATATAATGAGATTATCAATATTGTTGGAACAGAAGCGAATTTATGGATATCAGATACCATTACAGAGAAACTTATTGAATCCAGAATAGAGGAAAATATTATTTCAGATATATTATTGGTAAAAAATGGCAATTTCTGTTTCAAACCAAGTGGTTATGATGGGACATATGGTGAACTCAAAATTGGTGAAACTTCTGATTTTTCAGACATAGCAATGATTCATGAAACATAAAAAAACTATAGTAAATTGGAAAAAAAAACTTTCCACATTCACAAACTATATTTTATATAGCATCGAGCAGAAACTATGGTTGAGTATCTACCCCCTTTTTACAGAATAAAGATGGTTGAACCTGTCCATCTGATACCACAATCTGAAAGAGAATTAGCATTAAAACGAGCACATTATAATTTATTTAATCTAACTAGTGAAGAAATTTTCATAGATTTATTAACAGATTCAGGTACAGGGGCGATGTCTCACAATCAATGGGCCTCAATGATGCAGGCAGATGAATCATATGCAAATGCTAAGAGTTTTACTAGATTTAAAGAAGTAATTGAGATGAGTACTGGGATGGGTGAAATTTTACCCACTCATCAAGGAAGAGCTGCTGAAAACATTCTTTTTGGTCATCTACTGAAAGATAAAAAACAGGCAATGGTTGTATCAAATCAATCATTTGATACGACAATCGGGCACATTCTTTATAATGAAGCCATTCCCGTAGATATAGTAATCGAGGAAGGTAAATCTCCATCATTTATCCACCCTTTCAAGGGAAATATGAATATACAAAAACTAGAAGATGTACTCCTTTCAAATTCAGATCAGGTAGAAATAATTACTTTGGTTGTTACAAATAATGCAGGTGGAGGTCAGCCTGTGTCTATGGATAATATCAAAAAAGTCTCTGAAATTGCTAAAAAGTACAATAAGTATTTCTTTTTAGATATTGCTCGTGGAATTGAAAATGCTTATTTCATCCAGGAAAGGGAGGCTGAATACCAAAATTATTCACTATCCGAGATATTTAGGAAAATGTGTGGCTATGCTGATGGAGTTTGGATGAGTGCGAAAAAAGATGCATATGTGAATATTGGTGGATTTATTGCATTACATGATAGTGAACTTGCAAATAAATTACGGGAGAGGTTAATTCTATTTGAAGGTTTTCCATCGTATGGAGGCCTTGCAGGTAGAGATTTAGAAGCAATAGCTACTGGGCTTGAAGAAGCATTAACTACTGATACTGTAAAGCAACGTATTAATCAGGTAGATTATTTGGTTAATGAATTGGATGCTATTGGAATTCCTGTTGTACTTCCATCAGGTGGTCATGCTGCTTTTATTGATGCAAAAGAATTTCTTCCACATATTCCTGTTGAAGAATTTCCTGCTCAGGCACTTTCATGTGAATTGTATTTAAGAGGTGGAATTAGGAGTGTTGAGATTGGTTCACTCATGTTTGGTACTCATGAAAATGGCAAGTTTATTCCTGCTTCAAATGAGTTACTAAGATTGACTATACCCAGAAGAACATATGAAAAGGGACATTTGGATTATATTGTATCAATATTCAAGGAGATAATACCAATTAAATCTTCATTAC
>JAOUKW010000408.1 GCA_029882335.1 Candidatus Heimdallarchaeota archaeon
GATTATCTTTGGATTTGAGGAAAATGCATTGTGGAATTGAGTAATCAAGCCAGTAGATTCCCAATATCCAGTATCTGCATTATATTTCTTGTAAAAAATATCTGAATCAGAACCAGCACCTAAAATATCGGTATTATCTGCCCATACAATATGAATATTACTAGCTTTATCAACTGTGATCGTAGGATCACCACTAGATCCCGTACTTTCAGTTGAAATGAGTTGATAACCAGTCCAAACAAGATCAATTGCATCAAATTTTCTCATAAAAATATCATAATCTGCACCAGAACCCAGTACATCAGTGGCCTCCTCCCAAACTACATACAGATTATCATTATGATCCAATGCAAGACTAGGATTTGTAGAGACTAAAGTACTTTGAGATGATATTATTTCAGTATTACCCCATGTAGAAGAATTATCGTCATATCTTTTGTAAAATATGTCATTATCAGTTCCAGCACCATTGAAATCAGTTCCATCCAGCCAAATAATATGTAGATTTAATTGTGTATCTACAACAATTTTTGGAAATAAGGAGGTTGCAGTACTTTCAGTTGATACCACAATAGAGTCACTCCAAGTCGAGGTTGTTGAATTGTACTTCTTGTAAAATATGTCGGCATCAATACCTGATCCATTATAATTGGTGTAATCATACCAAACAACATGTATGTTATTGTAGAGATCAATAACTATTTCTGGATAGTATGAATTACCAGTACTCTCAGTTGAAATAACTTCTGTATCACTCCAAGAAGATGTTGATGTGATATATTTCTTATAAAAAATATCTACATCTATACCTGAATCACTATAATTTGTATAATCATACCAAACCGTGTGTAAGTTATTGAAACTATCTACAGCAATGGTTGGCATAACTGAATCGAAATCACTATCTGTAGAGATTACTTGAGTGGTACTCCATTCCCATGGGGTATGTTGGGATGAGTTGAAAGTACCATTGGATAGACCAACAATTGCAGTAGACTGGTTTATCATAAATAAAATCAACAAATTAACCATTAATATTTTTAGTATAGTAAAACAAAATTTCATTTAAATATATTTGTTAGATTAAATTAATAAATATTACTCTATATGAATAATTTTTGGATGATAACTGAAAATAAGAGAATTTATTTTACATTAATTTGGATAGTTTCATGGTTAGAATTATTCAGTCTACGTATTCAAAATTATCTTAAATACAAAACATATCATTGAACTGGATTAATCCTATCAACTAGTAAGATTTATCTATCTATAAGCAGTGTTATTAGATTACAATTTCAGAACTTGTGGCTTTATTCCAAGTTCATCAACTATTTGTTGAATTTCATCTATCGAAAGAGGTCTGCCTTTCTCGCTATACGCAGTGATAGCTGATTCGAATACATTGGTTCCATAAGTTCTTCCATCAATTCTTGGAGTTGTAGTAATAACACAACTAACTCCTTTTTCTTTTAACATGTCAATATCTGAAGCAGTTGTTGTATTGGTTAATATTACCTTCCCATCAAGATTTTTAGGTGAATATTTCTTGGTATAGATAAAATCACCTGCAATTATAGTTGCTTTTTCAAATAATTTCACATGTTTCGGTGTATTGGTGCTTTGTTTCTCTCCAGTTGGATATAGCCATTGAATAGGAACTTTTGATACAATAGGCATAAGCACCCTTGCCATGCGTCGTACTGTTTTTAAACTGTACAGGGTTTTCGGCACTCCCAATCCGAATCGCAAATCACCTGCCAGTAAATCATAACCTTCGTCAACCAACGAGCTAGCCATACCATATCTATCTATTGCAGAAGTTATCAGTGCTATTTTAGGTTTGTCAGAGATAAATTCAGATATTTCTTCTTTTATATTTTGCATACAATTACGTTCAATGGTATCTTTTACACCTCCACCATCTACTATTGGTGTATGAATGATTGCTTTTTTTATTTTATATGCTTGACGTAACTTATACTTCTGATCACCTACTTTGAAATCAATGAGATAACCACCTGCACCAAAACAATCAACAGTACCATCAAGTTCTTTTACTCTTGCAATTAAATCGTTTACCTTGCCATCTACACCTTCACGTGAAACTTCTATTGATTGATTTCCCAATTTCATTACACTACTGTGATCTCTTTCAGGACTACCCAGAGAAATAGAAATTACTTTTTTCATTAAGTGGTACAATTGATGGGGTTTTAGAAAGATTTCGGACTTCCAATCAAGTAATGTTTAATAAATAAATAAATAATTATGTAACATTCATCAAATAGTACAATTATATACATTAATTTATAATTACAATATAATATTGAAGTTGATATTACTTAATATTCTCTTTATAAGAATTAGAACACAATTACAATTATTATTATTTGGATTAATCCTAATTTATCCCCCCATATTTATTGAATATTGTATTTTTCAGAATAATATTTATATTAGAAACTTGTTAATCAGTCAAATCAGTTAATTATCTTGAATTTAAAACAATAAGTGTTGATTGATTTATTTAATGGAAACACAACAAAAAATACTCATTATAGAAAAGATTTTTATAAATAATTTTAAATTCATACATAATGAAGCGAATGGGAATTATTTTCATTATTAGTATCATGGTATTATCCGTGATAAATATGAATTCATCAATTGCAAGATCGAACACAAGTTTTAGATCAATAAATGCACTTACATCAGATACATTTGTTACGAGATGGAATACCAATCTTAATAGTACTGGCTCAAGTGCAGTAAATCAGATTAAATTGCCTCTTGAATCTATAGGAAACTATAATTTTGTGGTAGACTGGGGAGATGGGTCATCCAATACCATCACCACATGGAACCAAGCAGAGACAACACACACCTACACAACTGCAGGTGTCTATGATGTTACGTTTAATGGAAATTTAAAAGGATGGAGATTCAATAATGGTGGTGATAAATTAAAGATCATTGAAATATCCCAGTGGGGAAATATGAGTTTGGGAAATTTAGGATTTTATTTTTATGGTTGTTCCAATCTAGTTCTCACTGCCACTGATGCACCTGATTTAACTGAAACTACAACACTTAGGTATGCATTTGCATATGGATCAAGCCTAGGAAGTACAGGAAACATGAATAATTGGGATGTATCAGGAGTTACTGATATGACAGGTGTATTTGCTAATGCCATTTCTTTCAATCAATCAATTGGAAATTGGAATTTATCTAGTGTCACAAGCATATACCAGATGTTTCAAGGTGCATCGTCTTTGAATCAAGACATTAGTGGTTGGGATATATCCAGTGTAACTAATATGGCTAGTTTATTTACACTTGGGAGTTCATTCAATCAACCAATTGGTAATTGGAATACATCGAGTGTAATAAGTATGCATGGTGCATTTTATGGTGCTTCTGCCTTTAATCAACCAATTGGTAACTGGGATTTATCTAGTGTGATTACTATTGACACGATGTTTTATAACGCATATTCCTTTAACCAGCCTATTGGTAATTGGAATACATCAAGAATAACTAATATGGGTTACACATTTCGTGGTGCAACTTCATTCAACCAGCCAATAGATAAATGGGATGTATCAGGAGTTACTGATATGCGATTTATGTTTGCATTCGCTAGTTCATTCAATCAACCACTGGGAAATTGGAATGTTTCAAATGTTTCAAATATGGTTGATGTTTTAACTGGTGTAACCTTAAATTATACCAACTATGATCACTTATTGGAAGGTTGGTCTACCCTAAATCTTAAGAGTGGGATAGACCAACCTTCCAATA
>JAOUKW010000409.1 GCA_029882335.1 Candidatus Heimdallarchaeota archaeon
AACAGCAGATTCAACAAACTTACCATACTCCATGGTAACATTCTTTATCGTGGCAACAGGATTCTTCACTGTTTTTTCAGGTGTTATGGAAACGACTGTTACGGCAATTTCTGAAGAAAATCAATTGGGAACCATGGGATTTCTAGTTACAAATTCTGTATCACCAATAGCGATAATTATTGGTCGATATATATCTGCAACAGTTCGATGGGGAATAATTATGATAACAATAGTTATCCCTCCTTTAATAATAAAAGGTGTTTATCCTTCAAATCTGCAAATGCTTGGATCTACATTGATAATATTTCTTATAGCTTGGTTATTTATGTTAGGATTTACTTTAATACTTACCTCTATTGCATTGATTTTCAAGAAAACCACAACTTTAAATCGTGTTGGGATTTATATTGTTAGATTTGCAAGTGGTGCTTTTATTCCTATTACTTCATTTGATAACTCTGTATTAATTTTTGGAAAACCATTATCAAATTATTTAATATGGTTTCCACCTGCTTTTGCATTGGAGGCATTTAGATGGTTATTCACGATAAATACGATTAATGGATTGAATTGTTCAGATTGTGGACTATCAAAAGACAATTTATCATACAAAGGATTTAATTCGATTTTTGGAACAAACACTACCGATTTAACCTTTGGGGATCCTATGATACAGAAAATGTTCCTAATTATACTCTTATTTTTGGTCATTTCATTATTATTAGCAGAAAAATTAACGACTATCTCTAGAAAATGGGGTACAATTGAGTTTTACTAAGGTGATTAAAATAAGATCGTCGTATGCAATTGAAGTTGAAAATCTCAAGAAAATATTCCGTACTCCTGGAGATCGGGAAGGTACTACAATATTAAGCGATGTTACATTTGATCTTCCTGCGGGATCTTCTGTTGCAGTGACTGGAGAAAATGGCTCAGGTAAGACCACCCTATTGAAAGTACTTGCTACTCTTTATCTTCCAGATTCTGGTAATTGTAGAATATTGGGGATGGATTTAGTGAAAGAAGCAAGATCTATTCGTGAAAATGTATCTTTTGTGTCTCCCGGTCTTGATTTTCAAAGAAAATTGACACTGAATGAGAATTTAACATTTTTTGCAAAGGTACAAAATTCAAGTTTAGAGAATGCATATCGATTTTTAGAATCAATGGAACTTACTTTTAAACTCGATGATCGGACAGAAACATTTAGTGAAGGTCAGAAGGCAATTACACGTTTGGCTATTGGGTTAATGAAAGATTCAGATATATTATTTTTGGATGAAGTTACATTGGGATTGGATGTTAATCGAAAAGAACAAGTTATTAATTATATTAAATCAGAGTTAAATCATAAAACAATTCTCATTATAGATCATGATTCTACAGTAATAGATCGTTTATGTGATACAATATTAATACTAAAAAGTGGAGGCTACGTTGATAGGATGTTGTCAATAAAAGAGTTATTAGCTACACTGCCATATTCACATGAAATAACGGCAGTTCCAATTCGTATTTTAAATGAGAGAGAAATTAAACAATTATGGCCTCATTTTACTAAAACAGGTGGAACAATAAAATTTCATGCAAAAACTCGTTCTGAAGCTCAAATAATTAATACTCGTATACTATCATCCGGATTTATATCTAGAGCAGAAACAAAAATAGTCGATTTGAATGATTATGCAATAAGGATATCTCAAAATTCACTGAATGAAGGATTTTAACAGTAAAATGAAAGTATTAATAATAGGTCATATATCAATAGATTATAGAAATGGTGAGGAATTATGGGGTGGACCCCCTCTTTATCAAATACCTGTATTACAATCCTTAAATTGTCAAATTCATGTTATCACTTCTGCAAATCAGGAAACCCATATTTTTCAAGATCTAGATATACGAGTAGATATTGTTCCCTCCTCTGAAACGACCACATATCAGTTTGAGATTAGTGAAGATGAAGGTGAAAGAAAGTTATTTTTAGTAAAAAGAGCTGATTCGTTGAATTTTAATAAGATACAGGATTATTTAGATCCACATTATGATATAATTCTAATTTCACCAATTGCAGGTGAATTAGATCATTATACAATGGAACAGCTTGTTAAATTTGGTAAGTTTAGTTTTCTGGATGCTCAAGGAATCGTTAGATTTTTCAGAGAAAATGGTGAGGTTTATCATGAATTAACTCAAACGGAATTGGATTGGGCAATGAAAACTTTTGATTATATTAAATTTTCAACCTCCGAAATTTCTGAAACTATAAAAATTCTTGATAATAAATCCACCTTGATAATTACAAAAAGTGGGAAAGGATATGATGTCATCAAATCGAATGATAAATTACAATTGAATATGATACCTGAAAAAGATATAATTGATGATACTGGATCTGGTGATATATTTTTAGCAGCATTTTCATACTTTTCACAAAAATTCTCTATTCTTGATTCTATCAAAAAAGCTGATGTATTCTCTAGAAAGGCACTAATTATAAAAGGAATTCCAAAAAATAGTGATTTTTCAAATTTATTTGATTTTGAAACCACATAAAATACTAATATATGTAGTCACAGCAGTTATGTCCAAAGAAGTTCTGGGTATAATTTTGTTTCCAGATTCTGTGAAATATTTGTTAAAGTCAGCTGCTTTTGTCCTTCCACCTTTTGATGTCATACCTCCTGCTTCGATGATTTCATATGCTAGATTTCTTATTTCATTGGCTTTTGATTTTCCAAATGATAACAAAACATCCTCATCTAACTGGGATGCTAATAACACTAGGTAACAATGAGAGATACAATCAGAGATTGATAATCCTTGATTTGAAGCTTCATAAAATGCCTTTAGTCCAATACCAATTGTTTTTGGATATCCTGAATATATCTCATTTATGATTGAGTTACTATCTTTATTCAACTTAAGAAATTCAAAAAGATTTATTTCAGACTCAAGTAATGTTTCTATTTTTTCATTTAGAGTTACTCCAAGAGCGTCCTTTATTTTTAAGTTCATATTTGTATTATGTATAGTTTTAAAGAGGCTTACTGTATCCTCTGGAGTTGTATTCTCCAAAAATAATTTGGCATATTTTATTATTTTACTCAGATTATCCTCGGTAATTTCACTAATATTTTCTTCAGAAAACAAATATCCACTCGCAAGTGATATAGGTGAGAAAAGTAATGGAATGTTATTATTAACATGTTGTCCATTCATCATATTTCTCTTAGTAATAATATTTTCACCAATAATCCAACCCATATCTACCTCATCTATTTCTAATAACTCTCTTTGGGTCATTATTCCCCTTGTAGCTAGCTCATAAGTTAATTGATACATCGTCATTGATCCAGCAAGATGTGATTCAAGTGAATAATGATAATTGTGAAATCTATTTACATCACCAGGTTTAATTCTTGTAGTTCCTTGTAATGTTATTGATAATGTGGAATTAATTGCGATTTCATTGGCTATAACTGAAACTTTCAATTGATTTTGATCTTCATAGTCAAATTGATCCATTATAATACCTATTAAATCTAATAATATTAATGTCAGAATAAATTATATATCTATAGTTTGTTTGCATTGGTTAATCTGTCAATTTGTGATATTATTTATCTTATTTTTCCTTTTTTGGTTTATTTTTCTCTTTTTTAGTTTCTTCTATTTGCGGTTTAATTCCAATTTCCCAAGATGTAATAAATGATCTTTTGAAAAGTCTTGATGTATTTCGATCCTCAATATAAACCCCAAAATAATCTCTAACTTCGCTATTTTCGTAAG
>JAOUKW010000410.1 GCA_029882335.1 Candidatus Heimdallarchaeota archaeon
TACTCTCCATCAAATTGCTGATGAAAATCTTCAAGCTCGAATAAGAGCTGTTATATTGATGTATATTAGTAATAAATTCAATTTATTTGTTCTTTCAACTGGAAACAAATCTGAAATTGCAACTGGTTTTTGTACATTATATGGAGATACTATTGGAGCAAGAAATTTAATAGGTGATTTGTACAAAACAGAGGTTTATGAATTAGCAAAACACATAAATAAAAATCACATAGTAATTCCAAATTCTATAATAGATAGAGAACCAACAGCTGAATTGAATTTCAATCAAAAAGATTCGGATAGATTACCCGAGTATTCAGAACTAGATCCGATATTAAAATTATTTATCGAGGAAAATAAAGGTATCTATGAGTTAGTTAGCTTAGGATATAATAAGGAACTTGTAGAAAAAATCATTCAATTAGTTAAAAGAAATGAATTTAAACGTTACCAACTCCCTCCTACTGTTCACTTATCAGAAAAAGCATTTGATCAAGGTAGAAAAATGCCAATAACTAATGGATTTTCATATTAATAAAAGAAAACCTAAATTTATTTACGATACCATAAGAATACATAAAATTAACTTAATTGATAAATAACATTATGAGTGATATTTGGGAAGAAAATTTGGATAAAATGTTTTCTCCTACAATTGTAGCTGTTATAGGTGCTAGCAGAAGGGATGGGTCAATTGGAAAAGCAATTTTAAAAAATATAATTGATTACAAGTTTGAAGGTACAGTCTATCCTATAAATCCAAATACAAAATCTGTTTATGGAATTCACAGTTATCCCAGTTTGAAGGATGTTCCGGAACCAATAGATTTGATAATTATTGTTGTTCCTGCGAATTTAGTTATCCAAACTCTTCAGGAGGCAAAAGATATAGGTGTTAAAGCCGCGGTTATCATCACAGCGGGTTTTAAAGAAATAGGTGGACTTGGTCTCGAGCTAGAAAATCAAATTATATCAATTGCTAAGGAGGGTAATATCCGTTTGGTTGGTCCAAATTGTATGGGGATTTTACACGCACATTATCCTTACTTGAATGCTACATTCGCACCTGGCCGACCATTACCCGGAAAAATAGGATTTATATCTCAATCTGGTGCATTAGGTGTTGTTATTTTGGAATATGCAACTCAATTGGGTTTAGGTTTTTCAAAATTTGTTTCATTAGGTAATAAAGCAGATGTTAATGCGACTTATATGATTGAAAATTTAAGAAAAGATCCAAATACAGATGTTATATTGGCGTATTTAGAATCATTTTCAGATCCGTGGAATTTTTCTGAAATTGCGACTAAAACCTCCCGAGAGAAACCAATAATTGTAGTAAAATCAGGTAGGACCGCTGCTGGAAAACGAGCTGCTTTATCTCATACTGGTGCAATTGCATCTACTGAAACCGCGATAACAGCTACACTATCTAGATCAGGTGTTGTTAGAGTAAATTCTGTTGAGGAATTATTTGATTGTGCTATGGCGTTTTCCAAATTAAATTTACCAAATGGAGATAGGGTTGCAATTATTACTAATTCGGGAGGTCCGGGTACATTAGCAACAGATACACTTGTTAGTAGTGGATTAAAGTTAGCTGAATTTAATGATGAAACAAAAAATAAAATGCATGCTATTTTACCTCCTGAAGCATCAATTAACAATCCCATTGATATGATTGCTTCAGGTGGACCATTACAATATGATCAATCAATAGAGATACTATTACATGATGAAAACGTTGATTCACTAATCGTTATTTTTGTTCCTCCTATGATGATAAATCAAAATGAAATTGCAGAAATCATTAATAAACATGCTTTAAAACGAATTAAACCAATACTTGCTTGTATTATGGGTCGGAACGAGTTAATTGAAGGAAAACATAATTTTGCTTATCCCATGTATCGATTTCCAGAAGCAGCCGTATTATCATTAAAAGCATTGACTTCTTATGCAATTTGGAAACAGCAACCAGAAAAGAAAATTGAAACATTAGTAACTAGAGAAAACAAAGATATCTATGAAATGATTAAAAAAGCCAAAGATGAAGGACAACAAACATTGAATTCACACCAAATTCATAAATTATTTGAAGCTTATGATTTTCAATTCCCAAATACCGAAATTGTTACTTCTTATGATGAATTAATAGAAGTCATGAATAAACTAAATTATCCTGTAGTACTAAAAATGGCATCTGCTAAAGTTTTACATAAAACAGATGAAGGTGGTGTTTTGTTGGATATTCGTAATGAGGTAGAATTATCTGATGGGTGGAATAAACTAATGAAAAATTATGATCGACTAGATGTTTCAAGTAATGATAGAGACGTAATTGTTCAGGAATATTATCCTGGTGGTGTTGAAATGGCATTGGGTATATCTGTAGATGTACAATTTGGACCGATACTGATGGTTGGTTCAGGTGGTATATTTCTTGAGGTTTTAGATGACGTAACCTTTGAAATGGTTCCAGTATCGCGTATAGATGCAAGAAAAATGATTAGGAAACTTAAGGGCTATCCTTTATTGTTAGGTTTCAGGGGGGATAATCCTGTTGATATCAAAGCACTAGAAGATTGTATTATACGACTATCTCAGATGGCATCTGAAAATAGAGATATTATTGAACTTGATATAAATCCACTATTACTGCTTGAAGTTGGTAGCCAACCAATTATTTTAGATGCCCGAGTTTCCATTCAATGATATCCTTGATTATTAATTTCTGAAATGAATTATTATAATCAAAGCGAGTATAAGTGGTTATATTATCATTAATTAGAGTATAATAGATCTTTTACAACTCTTTGTGCAATTAATACAGAATGACCCATAGAAGTAAGAAAAGAATCAGTACCCACATAGCAAGATGAATTTATTTTATTATTGATCGATATTTTATCCATTGTAGTCGGGGTGTATAATGGGTACGCATTCTTCCAATGAATTGAATCAAGAACTGTAAATTCTGTAAATAATTTTGAAAAGTCTGTACTTTCTGAATTATTTTGGCTTGTAACATCAAAAATACCGCCATTATTATTCAAAAATTTGATACAATTTAATTCCCAAATGTTATGATCTCCTTTGAAAAATACGGTATTTACGCCTTTAGCATATAATTTACTAATACTTTTAATTAATGTTCCTTTAACTAAATGATGAAATACATTGTTATTATATGGAATATCTTGAATATTCTGTATTTTGTCAAATTCTTCTGATTTGAAATTAGTAAACTTAATTTTTGATATTGCAGCAAGGGGTAAAGCAAGGAAAATATGGGTGAAATCAGATCTTTGGTTATTTGACACTACGGTATATCCCTTATCATGTCTTATAATTTCAGAAACATTTGAATTAATATTTATTTTACCATTATGTGATAATATTCTTTCTTCCAAAGTTTTAATGAGTAGGATATTACCTCCCTTAATATGCAATAGTTTTTTTCCTTTGGCTGCAAATCCTAAGATTCCATGTAATGCATTTAATTTATTTGAATCCATCATATAAATGGGTTTAAAAATTGGATCAACAAAATCCTTAATTAATTGATGATTAATTCCTTCTTCATTTATTAAATAATCTTTCATAGTTTTTGGATAGATGTTAATAAAGTAGTCTTTAACGTCTCGATAAGGTTCAATTGTCGTATTTAAATTGATCAGCTCATAAAATTTAATGATATATTCCTGATACTTTTGAATTTTAGTATTAAGTAATTTTAGTGAATTTATATTTTTTTTTCCTAGATAGTTAATAAGTTGTATTTTTCTT
>JAOUKW010000061.1 GCA_029882335.1 Candidatus Heimdallarchaeota archaeon
AAGAGGTTTGATATTTTACATATTATTTTCTTTTAGCTTAGTCGTTTATACTTCAGTCCAAGTTATTGAATGGCAAACCTCAAGATTATATCCTCCATTTCAACGACCAATTGATAACTTTTTGTTAAATACGATTGATATTATTGTAGTATTGCTAATTCTCTGTTTTTATCTTCACTTCACGTACATGGAAAATGAGTCAATTAATATCAGAATGTTATTATTGCTTGGATTTACTCTTCTCCCCATGTTCATTCTGCTAGTTCTCTTACTGATAAAACAAGAAAAATTCATCTTGGATGTTGCTCTCTTGATTTTACCATTATTCTCCATTTCTGTGTTAATAACAGTATATTATGCAATGAAAATTACTATTGATATTTATTTTATCCATAGGAACAAAAGAATAAAACGTGATTCACTACTACTAATTATTGGATACTTCTATATGTGCTTCTCTTTGATTTCCCAAACAATTTCATCTGATAAATTTGTTCTATTTTCAATAAATATTGAAATTTATCAACTTTTATTGTTTGTACTAGGTATAATCCTACTAATATATGTTATTTATACAAATCCAGCAATACTATATGCAATACCATACCCGATTTATGAAATTTTGGTATATGATTCTGATAAGTTAATTTGGACAAGTGATACAATCACTAAAACTAAAGTTGATGAATCTCAACATGGGTTACGAATCAAAGCGTTAAATTCGACCAAGATGATGCTACAAGAAATTACTGGATTTACAGGTAGGATTGAAAAAATAATATTCGATAAGGGGATAATGATTATTAATTCATCGGAGACTATTACTGTGGTTGTAATCACTCAGAAATCATCAAATCTATTGATGAGTTGTTTAAATCAATTTTCAAAAGAGATTACCAGTAACACAACAGTTGATGAATTTGAAGCCAAAACAAAACATTATTTCCCATATTTTTCATAATTAATTGCGTACTTAATATCACTAAACAAAAATAATAAAAAAGAATTGGATGAATTGATGTTGGATGAGTAATCATGAGGTAATTCAATCGCCATTATTATTAGCCATAATAATGATGATATTTATCTTTTCATTTGTAATTATTCGATTTTATGGTCAAGTATCCTCATATGTTGAAAGAGATATATTGGAAGGCAAATACTTGAGAATTCTCAACTCAAAACATGTATTTGATGATGATTTATTTGAATCCAATCAGGATTTGGTAATTCATAAGATGAATGCTAAATTTGTTGATGAAGTGTTGGATGTTGCAGTTCCAGAAGAATTGATCAAACATTCTTTTCTACTTAATCCCATTCGTCTAGGAATTATTAAAATACTCTATGATTATCAAAGACATCCTTCTTCAGAAATACGAAAAATGCTGGGTGTAACATGGGGTAAATTCACTTCACAAGTACAAGCATTGGAAAAAAAAGGATTTTTAAGTACTGAAGAAGATTTTATAGATGGAAATACTAGAAAGATGCTGTATTTAGAAGCCCATGGTCATCAAAAATTTAAGAATTTAGCAGACATTCTAGTAAATATTAATAAAAAAATAACTTGAATTATTTTCAACTTTAATAGTTTCATGAGAAAATATCAAGTTATGTTTGAAGAGGCGATAATATGAGTTTGAAGAGAGACAAGATTTTTAATGGTTATTTGAAGATTAAATTGATTGAATAATTTTAGTAAAGGATAAATTTAATTGAGAGATACTTGAATGAGTTTTCACAAAGTTTAAATATTAATTTTGAGTACTATACTTATAGTACAATAGTAATATGTATTTCTAAACAGGTAATAATTATGACAACCAAAAAAGAAAAAGTTATTGGAATAGATCTCGGAACTACCAATTCGGTGGTATCAGTATTAGAAAGTGGAGAACCAAAGGTTATACCTACCGCTGAAGGAGGTTACCTTATACCAAGTGTAGTCTCATTCAATGCAGATGGCTCCAGAGCAGTTGGAGTCATTGCCAAACGACAGATTATATCAAATCCCAACAAAACACTCTCAGAAACTAAAAGAGACATGGGTACAGATAAAAAGTATAAAATTGATGATAAAGAGTATACACCACAAGAAATAGCTTCTTTTGTTCTGATGAAAGCCAAAGCTGATGCTGAAGCATATTTGGGCCACGATGTGAAAAAAGCAGTGGTCACTGTACCTGCTTATTTTACTGATGCACAGAAAACCGCAACCAGAGACGCAGGAAGAATTGCAGGACTTGAAGTCTTACGAATTGTTGCAGAACCCACTGCTTCTGCTCTTGCTTATGGTTTAGATAAATCAGAACAAGAAACGATTCTCGTTTTTGACCTAGGAGGTGGAACATTCGATGTATCAGTACTGGAATTGGACGAGGGAGTATTTGAAGTAAAAGCCACAGCAGGTAACAACAAACTTGGTGGAAAGGATTTTGATGATAGAATAGTAGAATGGCTTATTAAAGAATTCAAGAGAGATCAAGGAATTGATCTATCCACCGACAATACTGCCATGCAACGGTTAAAAGATGCAGGAGAACAGGCAAAAATAGAATTATCTACAGTGCCTAAAGCAAATATTAACATCCCATACGTCACTGCAGATGTATCAGGACCCAAACACCTTAATTATGATTTAACAAAAGCTAAATTTGACGAACTTACTTCTGATTTAGTACAGGCAACAATAGGTCCACTCAGACAAGCCCTTGAGGACTCCGGTAAAAAAATCAGCGAAATTGATAAAGTATTACTTGTAGGAGGTTCAACACGTATTCCTGCAGTACGACATGCAATCAAAGAGATTCTTGGAAAAGAACCTGAAAGATCAATCGATCCTGACTTGGTGGTAGCCATGGGTGCAGCCATCCAAGGCGCAATACTTGCAGGTGAAATCGAAGATGTGCTATTACTAGACGTCACCCCATTAACCCTAGGAATTGAAACGCTAGGTGGCGTTATGACTCCATTAATCGAGCGAAATACCACAATACCAACGAAAAAGAGTCAAGTATTCAGTACTGCTGCGGACAATCAAACATCTGTAGAAATTCATGTACTTCAAGGAGAACGAGCAAAAGCAGTGGATAATATTACCCTTGGACGATTTAGTCTAGTAGGCATACCACCAGCACCAAGAGGAACTCCCAAAATAGAAGTTACTTTTGATATTGATAGTAATGGTATTGCCCATGTATCAGCCAAAGACCAAGCGACTGGACAAGAACAATCAATTAAAATTGAATCCCAAACTTCGTTAAGCGAACAAGAGATACAAGCTAAAATTAGAGAAGCTGAAAAGTATGCAGATGAAGATAAGAAGATTAAAGAGGAAATTGGCACTAAAAACGAGGCAGAAGCCATGGTATATCAATTTGGTCAAACCATGGAACAATTAGGAGATAAAATAACAGAGGATGAAAAATCCAGATTAGAAGATTTAAAATCAAAGCTAGAAGAGGCAATAAAAACGGATGATATTGCAAAAATAAAGAAAGCCAAGGAAAATTTTGAGAAAGAGTTCTCCGATATTTCTGCAAAAATGTATCAACAAGCAGGAGGTCAACCCGGTGCTCAGGGATTTGATCCCAGTCAATTTACTGGACAACCGGGAGCCCAAGGATTTGATCCCAGTCAATTCACCGGTAAAAATACAGGAAAATCTTCAGATGATGATTTTGTCGATGTTGATTATGAAGTGGAGGACACAGAGTAAAGTTTAACTTCACAAGGTTAAAATGTTTTAATGAGATAGTGATATCATGGCTAATAAAAGAGATTATTATGAAGTGCTAGAAGTAGGGAAAAATGCCTCTGCTGACGATTTAAAAAGAGCTTATCGAAAAAAAGCCATGAAATTACATCCCGATAAATATAAAGGCCCTAAAGAGGAAGCAGAGGAAAAATTCAAGGAATTAAATGAAGCATATTCAATATTATCAGATGCAGATAAAAGGCAGATGTATGATAAATTCGGTCATGAAGGTGTGGACGGTAGAGCTGCAGGTGGATCAGATATCAATGACATTTTCAGACAGATGTTTGATTTTGATTTAGGCGATTTCTTTGGAGGAGGATTTACATCAGGCAGACAACGAAGAAGAGATAGCGGACCTACAAAAGGTCAGGATGTTGTCCTTGATTTAGAGCTGACCTACGAGGAAGCTTATGAAGGGATCTCAAAAAATGTTAAATTACCCTTCCAAAAAGCCTGTTCAAGCTGTAAAGGAGACGGTAGTGAGCCTGGAAGTGGAATGAAAACCTGTTCAAGCTGTAACGGCAATGGAATGACGGAAAAGCAAGTCAGACAGGGATTTTTTATTCAAATTAGTAGAGAACCATGCAGAGAATGTCGTGGCACAGGTCAAATTCCACGAAATAAATGTAAATCTTGTAAAGGATCTGGTAATTCGAATATTCGGGAAAAAATCACCGTACGTATCCCCCAAGGGATAAACGAAGGTGAGGCAGTGAGAGTTCAAGGCAAAGGAAGGCCATCACGTTCGGGTGGTCTCCCGGGAGATTTGATTTTTAGAATTCATCTAAAACAACATCCAACCTTTGAACGTAATCAATTTGATGTATATATGAAGCTCTTTGTAGACTATCCAACCCTCGTTTTAGGAGGAAAAGTTATTGTGCCAGTAATCGGTGTTAAAGATGAAAATCCAACAGATACATTAACAATCCCATCCTCTACTAATTTGAATGATATTTTAACAATAAAAAACAAAGGATTTGTGAGAGAAGTACGCGGGGAAACTATAATTGGAGATATGCATTACGTAATAGCTTTAAAAATCCCTAAAAACCTCAATAAAAAACAAAAAGAATTACTCAAAGAACTACAAGTATCATTTCAAGACTAAATTCTAATCAGAAGAATATTTATTAATTAAATCCATCAAATCATTTAAATTCATAATTTCAGTAGATTGTAGATTGGTAATTCTTTTCAATGTCTTCCCAGCTTCATTGGTTAAAATTAAAGATATCTTCTGAATATCTACCTGTAATTGTAATGTATTAATTTCCCGTAGGATTCTACTATATATTCCATTTAAATGAAGTTGGAGTTCACTCCTAGTCTCTTCTAACATCAACCAAATTCTCTCGGGTTTTAATTCATTAAGTTTCTCTATGGCAGAAAATTGTTCCATTAGATCCTTAGCCAAGTTTTTTTCTAATAGATGAATTTGTTCATTCAAAGATATATTTACTTCTTCACCAAACTTTTTTGTTTCATCATCTAACCTGATTTTCTTTTCCGTTAAAGTCTTTTGTAAATAAAGAATCGTATCAGCCTCAAGTGTAATCCCCGTATGCTTTTGCAGGAGATCATGAGTAAATTCATTATATTCATCCAATAAGTTATTCAACGAGTTTTCAAGTTCATTAATAACCATAGTTATTTTGCCTTTAAATTGATTTATAGGATCATAAATACCAACTGGCGATATATGAGGAATGATCACCCACTCCCCAGTTTCGGAATTTTTATCCATTGCTTTTTTAAATGCTTGTTCAAGATAATCCTTACCTTGACCAATGAATTTATCCACTAAAGTACGTATATTTAGAAATGATTTTTTTCCCTCTGCCTCAACATGAGACAGGTGTTTCTGAACAGTAATCAGATAATTTCGCAGTTCTATAATACCTTCATTCGTACTTTGATTTTTTATTGCATCAATTTGATGTGCATAGACTTGTTTAAGGAATAGTGGAATTAATTGTTGAATATTATTTACTTTTATTGATTTGTTTGTGCTAATCAATAAATTTTTTGATTTAAGTGATTCAATTACTTCAACTGAAATACCTATAGTACCAATAGACTCAATTTCAATTGATTCAATTTGCATTAATTTAAAAAATCCTTCTAGTTCTTCATCATTTAAATTTCGGAAAATAATACTTGAATTCAATTCATCACATCTTTTTGTCCAAATCAAGAAGGAGATAATTCAAGCATTGAAACAATTTTTCCAGCAATTCGATTTAATACTGGAGCAATTAGATCAATTGTTTGTTTAGATTCGACTACCAAATATATAAATGATAAACTTCCAACAGGAGTAAAATATACCCAACGATCGTCTAGATCTACAGAACGATCTGCCTCATTTTCCATCTCTATCAATAGAGAAACGGTATCAAGCATACCAATCACTGTATTATACAAATTAGAAACAACAGCATCTTCGAGCTTTGACTTGGTAAATTCTTCCATTTCACCTTCTTCAGTGGTATTTATCAAGGTAACTTGGTGTAATTGTTTAAAAGAATCCAGTAGACCGGAGAATAACTTATTTACCTCTGTTTTAATAGATACTTCATTAAGACGCTTAGGAGCTCCCATAGATAAATTACCAAAAATTGAACTAGATAATTCTTCAGCAAGTTCTAATAATTTATATGGTAGTAAAGAAGTAGCAGTTCCGGTTTTGAATTCAATATTTAAATCATCTGAGACCTGTAATAAAATTGATCGTAACGAAACTGCAGCCCGATCTGTTGCATTCTCAAACTCCTTAACATTGTAATATGAATAAAAACATGAAGTCAATAAATTCAGCGCACTTGTGAATTGAGAAGCAGGATAATCAGGATCTACTGCAAATAAGATTAAAAAACCATGAGATTCTTGGAATATAAGATTTAATTTTTCCAGATTTATTGAACGATGAGAACCTTTATTCAACACACCAGAAAATGATTGTATAGTTGCAGCCAATCCCCCTATCAAATTATCATCGTAATTTAGTGAACATTCAAATTTTAAATCAAGAACGATTTTTCCAACAGGAAGTTCAATAAGGTATATATCCTGAAGAATCCCATCTAATAAGCTAAATTCTGAATCTACTTGAGAAATTTGTTCATGAATAGATTGCAATCTGTATCATGTTACTACTCACACCAATATAAAGTAGTAACTATTATTCTGATAATTTGGTTAATAATAGAAATGACTTACTTATTTTTTAACAAGTACTTTGGTAAGTATTGAATACTTTTTCAATCCTAAATATTATCTGCACCTATGCAAAGAAGATTGATGGATATTTTGGCAGATCCAGATAATACGGATTTTTGGCCTCTTAAACTAATTTCGTTTAATTCAGAAATTAGAGAGAGAAAAACAAGGGCAAAACCACATAGTAATTCAGGTCTATTATGTAAATTCTATTGTGAAAAAAATCAATCATTTCTTGTAACTGACCCATTGGAAGATAATGAAAAAATTTTACCCCAAGATAAATTAGATGCTATTACCACACTAGAGAAATGTTATCAGTGCAGTGAAGAAGAAATAATTGATGGAATAATCTATCATCACTTTGAGGATAACATTAAATGGTTTATCATTGATCGAGAAATTGCGGTATTATTCCCAACAAACCTGAGAGATACAGCTCAAGAAGAAACTTTTATTAATAAATATACTGAAGAATGTGAAAAACTAGGAATAAAAATCTAAGTGAAAATTATAATCTAGAAATAAAGCTAAGTTCCCATTCACCAGTTGATTCTAAATTATTTAAATAGTTCTCAATTTGATCTTGTCTTTCAGGGTCTTCATCAGTTACAAATTGACATACTGCTGCTTTTATTCCAAAGAACAGTGGTTTGATTTCAACTTTTTCTTGCATGATAAATCCTTCCATGAGATTGTTTCTAATATCTTGTATCATAGCCTCAATATCTGCATCGGGGCTTGGAGTTTTAACATCATATTGCATTACCATTTTACCCATTTTAAATCACCTAAGGACCTTCAAAATCACACCCAGGACAGGTATAATTATTTGATAATCGTCTGCATTCAGAACACCTAATAATACGTCCTCCACAATTTGGACAGGGAAATTTCGCAATACCAGTCGAACTTGCTGGTAAATTTTTGTTGCATGAGTAGCAATAATCTGTCTCTATTCGCATAGACATAATACAAACAGCAATTTCATAAGTTTTAAATTTATATTTAAGAATCGATTGTAAAGAAATATTTTGTTAAGGAAAGAATATAAACAAAGTTAATTTGATAATTAACTTAATCATTACATTTTTTATTATTCATTACAAGTTATAATTATGGTAGAGTTATCACTGAATTTCACTCAACCAGATGAAAGTTTCTATTTGACTGAATCTGCTGCAAAGAGGATCAATGAACTAATATCACTTGAAGGAAGAGATGGACAAGCAATCCATATAAAAGTAATACCAGGTGGATGTGCTGGTTTTTCATATCAATTTGGTTGGATTTCAACGGATGCTGATGGTTTCAAAGCAGAAAAAGATGGTGCTATGGTAATTATTGGACATACCGACATGAGATTAATTACAGGATCCACATTGGATTTTATTGTATCTCTACAGGGATCAAAATTTGAAATTAATAATCCAAATGCAACCTCATCGTGTGGTTGTGGAAAAAGTTTTGCTTAGCTGATTAAATGACACAGATAAAAGGATTGGAAAAATTAGATCCAGAAACAACAAAGGCATTGGTCAAAGCAGGTTATAAATCTATGAAATCAATAGCTATTGCAATACCAGCAGACATAATAGGGGATACAGGATTATCTGAAAGTGTTGTTGAAGAAATCATAGCAAAATCTATTTCAAATGTAAGTTTTCCTCCTTTATCTGCTGCAGAATTACTTAAAATAGAACAGAACAAGGGAAAATTAACTACAGGATCTAATTCATTAGATGATTTACTCGCAGGAGGACCATGGACAGGAGAAATTACAGAGATTTCGGGTGTTTTTTCTACTGGAAAGTCACAACTCTGTTTTCAACTTGCAGTAACTGCTCAGTTAGATAGAGGTAGTGGTGGACTAGAAGGAAAAGTATTTTTTGTAGATAGCGAAGGTACATTTTCTGCAACAAGAATTGGCGAAATGGCAATAGCTTTGGATTTAGACCCTCATGAAATACTAAAAAATATTTTTGTAGCACGTGTTCTTGATTCTCAACAGCAGACAAGGGTTATCCAAAAAATTAGTGAAATTGCTGAAAGTGAAAATATTAGATTGGTAATTGTTGATTCTATCGCTGCACATTTTCGTTCAGATTATATTGGATCTGACAAACTTGCAGAGCGACAACAAAGAATCATGCAATATGCATCTGCACTTACTAATTTGGCATATGTTCATGATATAGCAGTAGTTGTAACAAATCAAATGGTGCAAAAACTTGATAAATTGTCAGGTGGATCTCAACTCCAACCTGCACTAGGTGAGGCTTGGAGCCATCGACCTCAGACTAGAATCGTATTGAGAAAACCACCAGGAAATGCGAGAATTGCTAGATTAACTGATTCACCCAGAAGACCTGAAGGAGAAGAGGTTTTTTACATCACAAACAACGGAATTAGAGATAATCCAAGAGGATAAAGATTTATCATCACAGTGAATCATTTTCAGTTTCTTTTGAATTTACATCGATTAGTGATTTTCTTGCTTGAGTTGGACCGATAATTCCAAAATATATAACATAACCAATCCAGATTTTTCCTAAAACAACCATCCAATTATTTGGTGCATAGGTAAATAATAACATCATTGTGATAGTAAATACATAAAAAAATCGTTGAAACATAGTAGTTCTTTGACGTAATCCAGAATACGGCAATCGTACGATCATTAAACAGGAAATAAATGCAACACTACCTGCCATAAATGCGATATCAAAAATCGGTTGTATATACCATCCAGCGATAAAAATTGCTGCAACAGGAGTGGGAATTCCATCATAATAGTTATATGAATGACCAACCATAAAGCGAGATAATCTAAAAGTTGAAGTAAAAAAATACAGTCCGGAAAGGATCATGGTTAATAAAAAAGGTTCCTGACCGAAGATATCAAAGATCATTAGAGATGGTGCAACGGAAAAAGTAACCTGATCCGCTAATGTATCAAATTTAGAACCAAAGGATAATGGATACTTTGATTTTCTTGCAAATTTACCATCAATTACATCAAAACTCGCCCCTAGGACAATAAATCTAGGTAAAATTTGGGGATTTAGAAATGATAAATCAAGAAGTATTTCAGATATCACCAACAAACCAAGTAGTAAATTACTAAAAGTGGAAATAAATGCTAGCAAAATATAACCATCAAATTTTTTATTTCCCATCTTAAATTCAAATTCACCGATTCTACCCAATATATTATCTTTCAAATCTATCCCTCCATAGTAATGAGTATATCTTCGCCAGCTTTCACTGATTCCCCTAAATTAATCATGGTATTTAGTTTCTTCTCTGCATTTTTTAGATGAATGATTAAATTTACTTGAGAACCAAAGCGAATAATTCCTATTTTATCTCCTTGATTAATTCTTTGATTTATATTTACCCAGCACTCAATTCTACGAGCAAATGCACCGGTTAATTGTAACAATTCTATGCTTAGATCATCATTTTCTATTACTAATAAATTCCTCTCATTCATCTTTTCTACATCTTTAAAATAAACAGATACATGTTTACCGGGGGTTTTAGTTATTGATGTAATCATTCCATTAATGGGAGATCTATTGATATGAACATTAAATGGTGACATACGAATTGCAATTTTAATTACATTTAACTTTTCCTCAATAAAAATAATTTTACCATCTGCAGGAGATAATAAAACATTCTCAACGGTTGGAATGATACGATGTGGATCTCGGAAGAACCAAATCATATAACTTGTGGTTAAAATGCCGATGAATCCGACTAAAGGCAAGTAATATAGGAGAAATACACTGATAATAAATGGCGGTAAAATGAGTTTAGAAGAGTTTTTTGCAATCAATTAATTCTTTGATTAAAATAAAATTATTTGAACTAATAGTTAATTCAATTGTGATATTGATCTTTAATTCCATGAAATTTTTCAATTTGATTGAAAAACATTTGTGGTGATAGAATTATATACATAAAAAATAGTAAATGGCAAATATCAGTACTTTCAAAACTGTCAATGTTGAGAGCAATATATACACCATTTAATTAAAGAAAAATGGTATTGATTAATGGAGTTGCCGAGATCCATGGAACAAAACAAAGATACATCGTTAACAAAGGTTGGAATTCTAGGGTATGGAGTATACATCCCGAAATATAGAATTTCAGTCAATGAAATCGCGAATACCTGGAGTGATGACGGTCCATTAATGAGTAAAAGCATTAATGTTACAGAAAAAGCAGTACCAGCATTAGATGAAGATACTATTACTATTAGTGTGATGGCTGTAAGAAATTCATTGCTTCGAGCAAACATATCACCAGTAGATATAGGGGCAATTTATGTTGGATCTGAATCACACCCTTATGCAGTTAAACCATCGGCAGTCACAGTAGCAGAAGCAATTGGTGCTACACCAGTAATGACTGCCAGTGATCTTGAATTTGCATGTAAAGCAGGTACTGCAGGAATGCAAATGTGCTTTGGACTGGCGAAATCAGATGAAATTAAGTATGGAATTGCCATTGGTACTGATACCGCACAGGGAAGACCTGGAGATCAATTAGAATATACAGCAGGTGCAGGTGGATGTGCATTTGTTCTTGGAAAAGGAAAACTAATCGCAGAATTAGAGGGAATGTATAGTTATACATCAGATACACCAGATTTTTGGAGAAGAGAAGGAGCAACTTATCCCTCTCATGCAGGAAGATTCACTGGAGAACCCTCGTATTTCAAGCACACTCTATCTGCTGCTCAAGGATTAATGCAAAAAATAGGTATCAAGGCTTCTGATGTTGATAGACTTTCATTGCATCAGCCAAATGGTAGATTTCCAATTTCTGCAGCTAAAAAACTAGGAATCCCATATGAAAAACTAGAAGATGCTTTGTGTGTTGTAAAAGTTGGAAATACCTATAGTGCAGCAAGCATGATCGGTTTAGCAAGACATTTGGATAAAGCAAAACCAGGAGAAAGAATTATGTGTGTATCTTACGGTTCTGGTGCAGGAAGTGATGCATTCTCTTTTGTAGTAACAGATGAAATAGAAGAAGTAAGAAACAATGCTCCAGATACGGATTATTATATCAACAAAAAAGAAATGCTAAACTATGCCATCTATGCTAAACATAGAAGGAAAATTAAGATGGATTGAGGTGTAATGATGAACCCGTTAATGGATAAAATAGCAATAATTGGATATGATATGACAAAATTTGGTGATTTATATCACCTAGGTTTAGGAGATTTAACCTCACTTGCAATAACAGGTGCTCTTAATAATGCAGGTTTGGACAGATCGGAGGTTGAGGCATTATACGTAGGAAACGCTGGATCTGGCAAATTTTTAGGACAAGAACATCTAGGATGTTTAGTCGCAACTGAAAGTGGGCTTGATTGTCAATCTTTTAGAATTGAAGCTTCTGGTGCAAGCGGAGCAGTAGCTATGAGAATTGCATCTCATGGAATACTGACGGGATATATTGATAAAGCAGTAGTAGTTGGTGTAGAGAAGATGACTAGTTTTTCAAAATCAAGTGACACCCAAACTGCCTTATCAACAAGTTTGGATTCAATTTGGGAATCTGCAATGGGAGGAACATTAGCTGCAAGTTTTGCACTAATGACGAAAGCATATGCTAGAAAGTATGGATTAACAGACGAACAACGAGCTCAGGTTGCAGTTAAAAATCATAATAATGCACAAAAAAATCCTCGAGCTCAATTTAAAAATAAAATAACGGCGAAAAATGTACTTGGAGCGAAAATGTTAGCAGACCCATTGACACTTTTTGAAGGGTGTGCTTCCTCTGACGGAGCTGCTGCATTAGTATTATGCGCTCCGGAAATAGCAGAATCTTATGATTCAGAACCTATTTATTTGAGAGCAAGTAAACAAGCTCATGCACCTTTGGCATTACAGAGAAGAGAATCATTATCTGAAATACAATCTATTAAAAAAGCAGCAGATAGTGGTTATAAACAATTAAATATTAGTCCAAAGGATATATCTATTGCAGAAGTTCATGATGTATTAACAATTGCTGAAATTTTAGCAATAGAAGGTTTAGGATTGGTTGAATTAGGACAGGGAGGAATTGCAACCATTGAGGGAAAAACTGCTTTGGATGGAGATATACCTGTAAATACCAGCGGTGGATTAAAGGCAAGAGGTCACCCTATTGGTGCATCTGGTGTTGCTCAAGCAATAGAAATATTGGAGCAATTCAAAAACAAGGCCGGTGATAGACAAGTAAAAGAAATAAATTGGGGAATAACTCAATCAATGGGTGGTACTGGTGGAACTTCTGTAGTTTCATATTATTCGAGGTAAATTAACATGTCAAGAAATTTAGTAGCTGAAAATTGGAGATTAGAAAGATCTAGATATTTACTAGTCGGTAATAAATGTACAGAATGTGAAAAATATTATTTTCCTAATGTGCAGATTTGTACTGATTGTAATATTTCTAAATTAGATGAATATGTATTTTCTGGAAAAGGTAAACTAATTGAGTGGACAAAAATCTATGAAGTGGCCAAGGGATTCGAATTATTTGCTCCTTTATATTATGGCATAATAGAGCTAGAAGAAGGGGTAAGAGTCGCAGCTCAAATTACTGAAGTTACAGATGATACAAAATTAATTCCAGGGATAAAAACTCAAATGGTTTTTAGAAAGCTATTTGAAGATGGTTCGCAAGGAGTGCTAACCTATGGCTTTAAGGCAGAACCTCAAATTTAATATCGAATAGAATCGATTCCCATACCATTGGATAAAATTTCATTGTATATCGTGGATTTATAAATCTCATAACAGTCACAAGCTAATTTATTTAGTATTCCTACATCTTGAGTTGCAGAGAATTCCTTCAATGCCTCTTTGAAAATAGGATTACATTCTTTACAATTACTTGGACCTCTTTCGCTTCCTGCTGCAACAGGATCACTGATTAATCTTACAGAAGATCCAAGAATTTCCTTTGCTTTCTTTGTTACAATTAATACCGACCACAACCATGGTGGTTGATACTCACGATACTTAAACATAAAATCCATAAGTGTCATTTTACCAATGTATGCAGGATTGATTGAGACATGTTGGATCTGTACAGACTTCATTGTCTCAATTGTACGAATTGCATCTTCTACTGAAGCGAGTTCCGAGAGAAAGATGGGTTTTAACAATACATATCCCTTAGTCTGAATTCCTAGTGTTCTCAAAATATTAACTGCACGTTTAAATTGATTTAATGTGTGACCTTTATTTATGCTTCTTTTATTAATTTCATCATCTGTGGTCTCTTGGCCGATAGCAACAATTAATTTTGAAGGTGGAATTATGTCAATGATACTGGTTAGTTGTTTGCGTGTTACAAACTCACAACGGGTCTCAATTGTTATTTCATCTACTAATTCAGCAAATGTACGTAGTATATTGTCCCGTACTTCAATTGGAAGCTCCCATCGATCTAGAAATGATCCCGATGTATAGAATTTTACAGCAACAAATTTTTCTTTCCCTCCTTTTGCATTGAAAATATCCACACATCTCTGTGGTAGTGATTTAATTAAAGTTTCTGTTGGTTGTAATGGATTGTCCATGGGTAATGTACACATTGAACATCCCCCATGTTTTGCCATAGCATATTTACAACCCTTCGTTGGCAGGATCATGGTTAATGCCAGCCCTCTCTTACCATCTTTCATAGGATATTCATCAATCCAATTTATTATTTTATCATGATGTAATTTTCTTTCTTGATTTGATTTTACTCTTAATTCACCAATAAAACTTGTAAATGTGTCCAAATAATCACCACTTATTTTTCTTTTTTATTTTCACTGCAATACCATAATTTACCTGATTCATACTTATACCACTAAT
>JAOUKW010000411.1 GCA_029882335.1 Candidatus Heimdallarchaeota archaeon
AGTGTGAAAGCATTTTCTGATTACATCAATAGGTTACCTACAAATATAAGTGAATACGACTTTATAGAACAGGTCAAGTTAGGTAAGGAATTGTTAATTAATACGAGACCAACAGAACCTGCAATGAGAAATGGTCTAAAGAAAATACTTTATGATATGCAGCTAGTAAGAAATGATGGATTGGAAGAAATGGAAAAAGCAGCAATTACATCATGTAATGATTATTTGAACCTTCTGAAATTTACAAAGGAGAAGATCATAAATACCGGAGCTGAATTAATTCAAGAGGATTACACAGTAATGACTCACTGTCATTCATCAATAACTTCTGCTATTTTTGTTAGGGCACATGAAATGGGAAAAAATATCAAGGCAATATGTACTGAAACGAGACCTAGATATCAGGGTAGAAAAACAGCAAGGGAATTAGTTGATGCAGGAATTCCTACTACACAAGTAGTTGATTCAGCCATGCGTTGGATTGCAAGAAAGGAGTCTATCGATCTAATAATTATCGGATTGGATGCAGTCACCAGCCAAGGAACAATTTTAAATAAAATAGGATCTAGGTTGTTGGCACTTGCAGCAAAAGAATCAGATATTCCCCTGTATGTTGCTGGTTCTTTATTAAAATTTGATTCTGATACTATTTTTGGAAAGAGAACAATAATTGAAATGAGAGATGATGTTGAAATTACAAATGATTGGCCAAATGCACCGGCAGGATTAAAAGTTGTAAATCCCGCATTTGAAACTGTATCTCGTGATTTAATTGATGCTTTAATTACAGAGATTGGTATATTTCCCCCGTCAATAGTATATGAGATTGTCAGAACAACATATCCATGGATGTCGAATACCTGAAGTGAAATTAATAATAAATACTAGTTATGAACTAGTTGTAATAGATAGTATAAAAAACCGATAATTAGTATTAGATTTACCGAATTTGTGAGGATTATGGCAAGAACTAAAAAATCTGAATCCATAAGTCAAAAAAATAAACACCTAGAACGAAATCCAGGAATGCCTTTAGAGTTAGATTGGATTAAAAATGTCTATATTAATAAAAGTGCCATTGAACGTAGAGTTAATACTCTACCTAGCAGAAGATCAATAAAAAAACAATGGCAAGTAGCATGGTTACTCCGGGCAATTTCATGTCTAGATCTAACAACTCTTTCTAGCGATGATACAGATGGTAATGTAGAACGGTTATGTGTTAAGGGATTAAATCCCGTACGAAGGGATATATTGGAGGGTTTTGGTGTAACCAATCTTAATTTGACTGTTGGTGCAATCTGTGTTTACCATAATATGATACCAAAAGCAGTATCAATCCTTGGTGATAAAATACCTGTTGCTGCAGTTTCTACTGGGTTTCCTGCTGGTCAAAACCCATTCAAACAAAGAATAGAAGAAATTACAGAATCTGTGAAAGCAGGTGCCAAAGAGATAGATATCGTCATAACTAGAGGACAAGTACTCAAAGGCGAATGGGATAAATTGTATACCGAGGTTACTGCATATCGGGAGGCTTGTGGTGATGCACATATGAAAACCATTCTGGGAACTGGTGAATTGGGTAATTTAAGAAATGTTTACAAGGCAAGTATGATCTGTATGATGGCTGGTGCAGATTTTATTAAGACGAGTACAGGAAAGGAAAGTGTCAATGCAACATTACCTGTGGGATTAACCATGGTACGAGCGATTCGTGAATATTATGAAAATACCGGTTACAAAGTTGGATTCAAACCAGCAGGTGGAATAAAAGTTGCCAAGGATGCTTTGGTTTGGTTAAGTCTGATGAAGGAAGAATTAGGTGATGCATGGATGGAGCCTGAACTCTTTAGATTTGGTGCGAGTAGTCTGTTAGGAGATATTGAACGGCAATTGGAGCATAATTTATCTGGTAGCTATTCTGCATCGTATAGGCATCCTATGAGTTGATTATCATGAAAGTATCTGAAATTTACGAAGACAAAAGCTATGGTCCAGCACCAGAAGGTAGAGAAATGGCTATGCAATGGTTGGCTGAGAAAAATAATACTCTTAATCTATACATTAACGGTGATTGGGTAATTCCTGAAAAGGAAAAATATTTTAACAGTATTAATCCTGCAAATAAGGAAATACTGGCTAAAATTGCTGAAGCTGGGAAATCCGATGTTAATCAAGCAGTAGCTTCAGCAAAGAAAGCTCATTCCAAGTGGATGCAATTGGGAGCTCATGGTAGAGCTAGATATCTTTATGCAATTGCTAGGCAAGTACAAAAACATTCGAGATTATTTGCAGTACTTGAAACTCTGGATAACGGCAAACCTATAAGAGAATCACGAGATATTGACATTCCATTAGTTGCAAGACATTTTTACTATCATGCTGGAATCGCTCAACTTATGGATAAAGAATTTGATGGGTATGAATCACTTGGTGTAGTTGGTCAAATTATTCCATGGAATTTCCCACTGCTCATGCTTGCATGGAAGGTAGCTCCTGCTTTGGCAACCGGGAATACTGTAGTTCTTAAACCCGCAGAATTTACATCTATTACAGCAATATTATTTGCAGAAATCTGTCAAAATGTAGGATTACCTCCTGGTGTTGTAAATATTGTCACTGGATTTGGTAAGACTGGCGAATTCATTACTTCACATAAAGATATCAGTAAAATCGCGTTTACTGGTTCCACTGAAGTTGGAAAGATAATTAGAAGAGTTACTGCAGGTAGTGGTAAAAAACTATCATTAGAATTGGGAGGAAAATCTCCTTTTATTGTGTTTGAAGACGCAGATCTTGATAGTGCTGTTGAGGGTGTGGTAGATTCAATTTGGTTTAATCAGGGTCAAGTTTGCTGTGCAGGGTCTCGATTGTTAATACAAGAAAATATAGCTGATAAATTCCTCAAGAAGCTGAAGGAAAAGATGGAAAAATTACGTATGGGTGACCCCTTGGATAAGGCCATAGATATGGGTGCAGTCATTGATAAAGTACAATTTGATAAAGTTGACGAGTTGGTAAATAGTGGTGAGAATGATGGAGCAATAAAATGGCAACCATCTTGGTCCTGTCCAGATACTGGTTATTTCTATCCACCCACATTATTTACTTCTGTTACTCCCTCCGCCAGGATTGCACAAGAAGAGATATTTGGACCGGTGTTGGTAAGTTTAACCTTCAGAACTCATGCAGAAGCAGTTAACTTGGCAAATAATACAATATATGGTCTTGCTGCAAGTATATGGACTGAAAATATCAATTTAGCACTGGACATTGCCCCTCAAATAAAAGCAGGTAGTATTTGGATAAATAGTACCAATTTATTCGATGCAGCCAGCGGATTTGGAGGATATCGCGAAAGTGGATTTGGTAGAGAAGGAGGTTATGAGGGTGTTTTTGAATATATCAAGCCTAAATACTACAAAGAATTCAAATCCAGTCCATTCGAAACGAAATCTAATACTGAAACTACTAAGACTGGAATTCAATCTGATTCATTACCACCAATTGATAAAACTGCTAAATTATATATAGGAGGGAAGCAAACTCGACCTGATAGCGGTTATAGTTTAAGCTTAATGGATACTGCTGATAATAAAATAGGAGAAGTTGGTTTGGGTAATAGAAAAGATATTCGAAATGCAGTTGAGGCAGCTCATAAGAATACAAAGTGGTCAAAAGCAACAGCACATAATAGGGCACAAGTATTATATTATCTTGCTGAAAATTTATCGTATAGAGAAGATGAGTTTGCACAACGGATAATGGAGAT
>JAOUKW010000062.1 GCA_029882335.1 Candidatus Heimdallarchaeota archaeon
CGCATAAAGTTAAACCTTAGGTCATGATTAGTTTTAGTATTAATATTGTACCTCAGCCTAAAAAAAGACCTAAAGTCTATCGATGGTCAACAGTCAATCCATCAGAAGCAGCTGAAAAAGAACTTGCCCAAATGATTAAAAATCATCCAAATTGCCCAAAGGAACCAATTAATAACCAACTACGTGTAAAAGTCAAATTTTTCAGAGCAATACCTAAGAATATACCAAAATGGAAATTCCCTTACATTGAAAAAGGTATTATTCGACCCAGCACCAGCCCAGATTTGGATAATTATGTAAAATTAATTTTAGATGCTCTTAATAAAATTGTCTGGGAAGATGATCGTTTAATTGTTGAAATGCATTCAGCAAAATATTATACATTTGAGAGTCCAAGAATCGAATTACATATAGAAGAATTAAATGCCCCGGAAAAAAAATCAGACATCATGGAAAATGGTAATTTGGAAGATCAGCAACATCTAGATGACTTTTTCACTTAATTTATACGAAAGTAGTTTTTGATACGTCAATCAATAATTTGTATTTCCCAAGTGAATGCGTTTTTATAGCAGCAATCAATATATTAAATAAAAAAAAAGTAGGAGACTCATTTATCGATAGCTATCGTATGATTATATGATTATTTGGCGTCATCCAGTTAATCAATCACGATGAGTCATTATCAATCAGCTATGTTATTTTCAGAGGTTTCCCAAACCCAAATGTTCATAATTCGACTATGGACAACCCATGTCCGGTGCCGAACTAGACTTGATTGATATTCCTACTTCTCTTAGATTGTTTTATAACTATATAATATTTATGGAGATATATTATATGAAAATATAATAAAGGAAAAATTTTCCTAGTAAAAATTAACTTTTGGAAAAATACATAGTAATTTTAATTTAGATTTACACAATTTATTCCCAGATATAAAGCTCATAATTGAAAAATATTACAACTATATAAAAAGAGGAACTGGACAAACTTGCTTTGGTGTCAAAGTCCTACATTTCGATCCAATATCCCTATACGGAGGCTATCTCCAATATTGAATCTTTAGTGTAAAGAAGCGTTATGAACTTGAACCGTCTTCATAACCTTGTCTATCAAATCTTAGGTTTATAAGGAATGATAGTACTTCTCTTTCCAGTTCCTATAGATTATATAGTACTTCCAAATATAAATTTTATGCGAAATGTATGAATAGAAGATATCAAAGTAAAAATTTTTTATACATTTATCTTATTTAGATACCTATTCATCATATCCAAAACAGGAATTATCATATTATCATCGGAAATAATACCTGCAGTAGAATATTCACCACCACCATCACAATTTAACTCACGAGAGACTACTGTTGCTAACTCACCTAAGTGGATAGCAACTTCATGTTGTTTTCTTATGATAAAAACAGCATTACCTCCTTTCCTCGTAATAGCTACACCAATTGGAGATTGAGTAAGTGTAGCACTGACGTATGCATTATGTCCCATTGAACCTACAGGACACTCAATAATGACACCAAGATTATCATATTTCTCTGCATTATCCATAATGTATTTTACAGCCACATCAGTTTCTCTGCTACTTTCTCTTGCTGCTTCTACAACTTCAAACATTTCAGATGGTAATATACCAACTGATAACTTATCTGCAATGCTTCTTTTCAAATCATCCGATTTAATCAACCTAGATGCTTGTTTGAGTAAGAATGCTTGATAGTAGATACTTGTTTCATCCCAAGTATCAATAATTAATTTGAGTAAACTACATTTCTTAGCATAATCGGCTATAGCTCCATAACCTGCAAGTAATGCCATATTTCTATGAGCAATAATACTTTGAAATGAGTCTCCATAGAGAGTAGCATATGTAAGTGCGCTGGAGGACCATTCTGGTTTTTGAATATAAGTAGTTACATAATCATTGATATCTATGTTAATGACTTCTTTCTGCATGTATTCTACATTCCAAGGAAGAATGTGATTATCTATGTATATAATTTTAAATAATTTAATTGATTTTTTCAACCTCTCAAGAATAAAATGTTGATTCTTTGTATTAATTGCAATATCCACTATGTATAAGGTATCTATTGTTTGAAGAATTCTTTGTATTTCCTTGATCGATTTGTGAAGTTGTGATGGAATAGAAAATACAACATAGGCACCAGGAAATTTAGATTTAATAATAGCTGCACTACAAATACCATCTGCATCACCATGAGCAATGATACCAATATTTGCATGAAACTGAGAATTAATCATTAATAATTTATTTTTTGATTAAAAGGAAATAAAATCTTGCAGAATTACTTGATAAAAAATAGTGATATAATGAAAATTATTAACTATTTATCAAAACTCGATTTAGTGCAAGATTCTCCAGATACGAATTCAAATTCCAACAAAGAAGCATTCTTTTGGGTTTTTGGGTTGTTAACCCAACGAAAATTATTATTTATGGGCATAATCGCGGGAATCATGATTCATCAACCTCTAAGATTTATTATTCCAGTCCTTATTGGCAAATTATTGGACAGTGGAGTCGAGGAAAAAAATGAAGAGGCAGTAAAATTTTATGCTTTAATCATATTGATAACAGCACTTGTATCTGCGTTTTTTGATTTAGTCATGAGTTGGTTGAATGAAATTGCAGCAAATGATGTTGAATTAAATACTAGATCAATTTATTTCAAATCAATACAAGGTAAATCAATGTCATTCCATGATGAAAGTAAACTAGGAGAATTAATGGCAATTGCTCAACAAGATATTAGATCACTTTATAGCGCATTAGCACCGGGTATACGAATTTTAGGAGAAGCAATTGTTACCATGGTGGCTTATACAGTAATTATATTTATGCAATCTTGGTTAATTGGTATAATCTTCCTAATAATGATCCCATTCTGGTTTCAAAGTATTAAAAAATATAATGAGGGATTAAATCCCCTTGCAGTTAATCAACAAAATTATTTCAGATCATTATCATCTCATGTACAAGAAAATTTCACCGGAAGTGCAGTAGTTAGAGCATTTAGTCAAGAACAAAAAGAGATTGAATTATTCAAAACAAAAAACAATACATATACCAAGTCATGGGAAGAAAGAGGAAAAATTACAGCTATGTATTATCCTATGTTAGTATCATATTTTATCATGGGTATATTATTTCTATGTTCAGCCTACCTTGTTATAAATCCAAATATAATAATTGGTGATCTAGAAATCAAACAAGATTTTGGTTTAGAACAATTTACCGTAATGATAGTTTTAATTATACAATTTAGATCACCTACATTTATTGTCCGTAATGTATTAGAATTTTGGAGTCTTGGACTTGCCGGAGTTAAGAAGATCCAATCAATTATTACAGAGGCTGAAGAAGATGTGATGGGAGATAATTTATTAAAACCAGATATTATTGGTAAAATTGTGTTTAATGATGTAGATTTCAAATACGACAATTCAGATAATTATGTCTTGAAAAATATATCATTCCATGCAAATCCAGGCGATATTATTGCCATTGTTGGACCCACGGGGAGTGGAAAATCGACATTATTAAAACTTCTAACCAGACTATACGATCCTACGTCAGGTTCAATTAAGGTTGATGAGATTGATATTCTTCAAATTAGTCCAGAACATCTACGAAAATCAATTGCAGTTGTAGAACAAGATATATTTCTGTTCAGCAGTACAATTAGAGACAATATAACCTATGCTGTAGATAGTTATTCAGAAGATGATTTAATCAGGGTTTCAGAGCTAGCAAAAGTTACAGAATTTGTAGATCAATTAGCGGATGGTTATGATACCATGATCGGTGAGAGAGGAGTTCGTTTATCAGGAGGACAAAGACAGAGGATAGCCATGGCACGAGCATTACTTGTTAATCCAAAGATTCTACTACTGGATGATTCAACTTCTGCAGTAGATGCTAAAACAGAGGACGAGATAGTATCAGCAATCCATGAATTAATGAAAGGTAGAACATCATTTATTATTACAAATCGATTAAATATGATTAAAAAGGCAAATCATGTACTTGTATTTGACAAAGGAAAATTGGATGCAGTTGGAAATCATTCAGAATTATTAACTCAAAATAAAATCTACCGACGGATATTTGACCCCCATATGGAACTGCCCAAACAGGAGGAAGATCAATAATGAGTTTTCTTACCAAAGGTTTAGAAGAGAAGTACGATAGAACCTACTCCGATAGAGAGATTATAGTTAGATATAGTAAATTTATTGTAAAACATAAAAAACATCTATTTTCCACTATCTTCTTTATCATAATTGCAACAGCTCTTACTTTAATTATCCCATTTACCTTACAAATAGCTGTTGATGATCTAGAAAATGGTATTACAGAAAATTTAATTTTATTGTCCATGATATTCCTAGGTTTGAGTATCCTTCTGTGGATTGCAGAATATATTTTAACCTACGAAAATACAAAATTTACCTCAAGAACAACACAAGATATTAGAATGCAATTATTCAGCGATATACAACATCATGATATATCTTTTTTTGATAAAAACAAAACTGGAAAATTGATGTCAAGAATTATGGATGATACTCAGGCATTAGCTGATTTTGTTGCTCAAACAAGTAATATTGTGGTAAATGTATTAATCGCAATTGGTACCATAGTTATCCTCTTTTTTATTGATCCATACTTAACACTCCTCACACTTACAATTATACCATTTTTAATTCTCTTAATTCTTGTATTTAGAAAAATTGCAAGATCATTATCCCGAGAGTGGCGAAGCTCAATATCTAGTCTAAACGATTCATTTCAAGAAAATATTGCAGGCATCAAAGTTAGCAAGTCATTTGGTCGAATAGAAAGTACTAGACTTGAATTTGAAAAATTAAATCAAGAAAATTATAAGGTTAGCGTTAAAAGATCTATGTTCTTTTCCTCCATTTTTCCATTTGTTTTTGCATTATCGAACGTGGGGCTATATTTAGTATTATATGCAGGTGGTTTATCATCAATCCGTACAGGCAATCCATCAATGGGAACATTAGTTCTCTTTGTTGCTTATCTAAATCGTTTTTATTTCCCAATTATGCTCATAACTACATATTACCAACAATTACAGGCAGGTCTTGCTGCAGCAGAAAGAATATTTTCTTTAATGGATATTGAGAGTAAGGTGAAAAATACTGGAACAAATAAATCAAATATAGAAAGAGGAGAAATTGAATTCAAAAACGTGTCTTTCTCCTACGATGATAATACCCCAGTATATCGTGATTTTAACTTACAAATTAATCCTGGAGAAACAATTGCCCTTGTTGGACATACTGGATCAGGAAAATCCACATTAGTTTCATTGTTACTTAGATTTTATGAGATCCAATATGGAGAAATATTAATTGATAAACAAGATCTAAAATCATATGATTTACATCATTTTCGTTCACATCTAGGTATGGTATTACAAGACCCATTACTATTCTCAGGTACAATAGAAGATAATATACGTTATGGTAATCCAAATGCATCTGAAAACGAAGTTGAACAAGCAGCTCGAGCAGCAAATGTCTGGGAATTCATAAAAGACCAAACTCTTGGTTTACGAGAAGAAGTTCGCGAAAGAGGTGGTAAACTATCACAAGGACAGAGACAATTAATATCAATTGCAAGAGCATTTCTTGTAAATCCTCGGATTTTACTACTTGATGAGGCTACAGCATCAATAGATGCATATTCAGAGGCTTTAATTCAAGAAGCAATAGATAGATTACTTCATGACCGAACATCAATAATAATCGCACATCGCTTAACAACTGTAAAAAGAGCAGATAGAATTATTGTTTTAGAAAAAGGAGAGATTATTGAACAAGGAAATCATTCCAATTTGATAGTAAAAGGTGGTAAATATGCAGAATTGTATAATACCTATTTCGCTTTTCAAGAAATTAAGGATTAATATTGATATGACAGAGTTATTTCTTTATCTTGCATTATTATCAGTTTTCATATTTGCATTAATATCAATCACCATCAAATACCTTATTGAAATCACTGGGGGTTATATACAATTTCTACTACTGGGAACAATAACAACTTTTGTATTCCTTTGTATCATTATTTTTGGAAAATATATTTTGTACAAGACCATACATATACCTAATACGTACCAAGTGTACCTAATTCTCACGTCTTCAATTCTTACATTTATTGGATATATTTCATTAACAATCGGATTAGAAAGAGGTAATGCATCAGTTGGAGGTGTCTTACTATCATCAAGAGTTTTATTTTCTATACCTCTAGCCATAATCATCATTGGTGAAATCTACAACTTCATGGTATATATATCAATTTTAATCGCGATTATTGGATCAATTAGCGTAAGTTGGAAAAAATCAATGAGACTTATAGATTTGATATTATTAAGATCGAAAGGTATTCGATGGTTTATCCTCACTTCAATAAGTTGGAGTGTTTCGAATATGATCATTAGACAATTGGAACAATCAGTTCCAGTATTAGAATTCCTTTTCTATCGACAGATTGTATTTGTTATATTGATAATAATCACTTTTCTTTCTATAAAAAATAAATTACATACTAAATTAACATTGAATAAAAATTTACTATTGAAATATTCGATATATTCGGCTTTCTTACTCTTTGCCCAATTTCTCTACATCTATGCCTTGGGATTTTCATTGACAATAACAGAAAGTATTGGAATTATGGAAGGAGCATTTACACTACTATTTAGCATATTAATTGCTAAATATTATAATAATCAGATATTAAATGAACCCATAGATCGAGAATCAATCCTGATTAGAATTGTAGGAATGATTTTTGCTTCAATAGGAACATTAGGAGTAGTTATTTATAGTTGAATCTGCTTTCTTTGTTCTTTTAACACATCTCCCTCTAAATAATAGAATTTCTTCAGAATTATTATTCCAACAATAAAAAATACAACAGGAAGTATAAATATTTGTATCAATATTCCAGTTTGTGCTAAATCAGACTGAATATCCTTATTCTTATCAAAACCAGTTAGTTCGGATACTACAATTAAACTGATAGCTTGAAGAAGAATTGCCAATCTGATGAAAAAACCATTAATACCAAAATAAATGCCTTCTCTTCTCTTTTTTGTTTTTAAATAATCCTCATCAATTATATCTGCCAATAATAAATCAACTACCATTAATAATCCTGCGAGACCTATACCACAAAGGGAAAATAATACAATAATCATGATATTATCTTTGACAAAGAATAAAATAAATAAAATAAAAGAAAACCAAGTTGCAGAAAAGATAAAGGTATTCTTAGGATCTCTTCGATTTGTCAACCAAACCCAAATAAAGAGAGATAGTAGAGTAAGAAAGATTGCTCCACCATAAGAAATTTTTTCAAAACTTTCATCAAAACCTAGAACAAATTTTCTATAAAAAGGAAGCATTGCCAATACTTGTCCATAACTGTAATACGTAACTAAATTGGCTAATAGAAATGCCTGATAACTTTTGTTTTCCTTCAGTATTTTTAAACCATCTCGAAGAGAATATTCATTTTCTAAGTTTGTATTCTCGGGTTCTTTACAACCATAGAATGACAACCATAAATTGATAAAACAAATACTTGCCAATACCCAACCATAAAATCGATATGATAGAATATCACCATCTTTGACAAAAAAAGGAGGAATAAAAAGAGCAAAAACTAGGGCAAATAGGGAAAATAATTGTCTTAATCCAGATACCATATTTCTATCTTCAGAGTTTGTATAAATTTCAGGAAATAATGCTGCCCAAGATAAAATAACTACTGTATAACCAGTATCAAATAATAATAGGACAATCAATACCCATAAAAACAACAACCAATTATTTCCAATCCAATTTGGAGAGGGGCTCCACAGCAATCCAAAACTAATTATCAATGGAAGCCAAAATAATTTCATCCATGGTAATCGTCTTCCCCATTTTGTAGGATGTCTATCTAGATACCAACCTGCTAAAGGATCATTAATTGAATTCCAAATAGCCCAAATTGCAATTGCTAAACCATAATATATAGGAGATAACTTCATTTCAATAATATAAAAAAATTGAGCTTTACTCTGAATATATTGGTTTAATAAGGCAGCACTGAAACTACCAGATGCATATGATATCTTTTGACCAATACCTCTCTTCATTATGTTGAATAAATAATTTTTGGGTTAAATAGTTATATCTCCTACAATGGAATTTCATAGCTGATTAAGAGTTTCTCTATAATTTTTCATAGAATGTTCTTTTATCCCATCTGAAAGAAGTTTAACAATATCATCAGGATCTAACTCAACAAGATGAGGGATATGATTTTTATGATGTATAGTTCCATTCTCTAACCAATAATAACTTCGGAATGATTTAAATGATGGAGGTGTTCTTGGAATTATATCATTAACATCTATTACATTGTACATATTTTTCAAGGTTTTTGAAATGATTTTAGTGTATTTTCTATTACCTACTTTTGGACAACCAAAAGTATAGAGCTTTGGATTTTTAACTATTTTATCCAATACTAAATCTAATGCAGTTATATTTGCCAAAGCAGCTCCTAAACTATGACCAGTAATATATACTTCCAATGGCTCATCTTTTAATAATGACTGAATTTTGGATTGTATATTGGATTTAACTGAAGAATATGCATTAAAAAAACCTTGATGGATTCGAGGATGGAATAGAAAATTTTTGGTTTTTGGATATCTAACTCGAGTAATGGTTAGATCATTTAGTGCATCCTTTATGCTACTCGTTCCACGAAATGAAAGCACTAAGTTTGATGTATCTCTGGCAATAAAAGCCTGTGTATCTGTATCCTCATCATTAATGGTGTATATAATTGTATATCCAATATCAGAGAAATCTAAGTTATCAAAATCTTGATATGCTGCATTAGCAAATCTAGCCATTAACCTAGTTATATCTAGATTTATATTACTCATTTATTTTTGCTGTGAATAAATTTATTTGAATATTATTACTTTACATTGGTTGATGAAAAATTATTTTCAGGATTGTATGCTAATTAAAATGATACAATTTTGATCTTACCTTTAAATCCTGTAGATAGTCATCAAGAACGGTAACACCTAATCCGACACCCTTAGGAATTGTTATATACCCCAAATCATTTACAATAACTTCAGGAGAGATGATATCCTTTTCAAAATAACGATTACTACCAGAGGTATCCCCCGGCATGGTAAATTCAGATCTAGCTTGAAGAAATAGATTATGAATCCGACCAATACCTGTTTCTAACATACCACCACACCAAACTCTACCTGCACCACCATATTTTGCAATTTCAATTGCATTTGTATATCCGCCAACACGACCTGGTTTTATATTAATAATCCTACAACAATCATTTTCTAAGGCTAACTGTGCACCCATTGGATCATGAATTGACTCATCTAAACATACAGGTGTATCTAGTTGTGCTTGCAATTGTTTATGAGCTAAAATATCATTATACGCAAGTGGTTGTTCAATCATCATTAACTCGAATTTATCTAATTTTTTCAATGTTTCAACATGTTTATCATTCAAAGAATATGCTGAATTTGCATCTACCATCAATAAAATATCACCGAATTCCTTACGAACGGCAGATACAACTTCATAATCCCATCCTGGTTCTATTTTCATCTTAATTCTTTGATAGCCTTGCTTAATAAAAAAGTCAATACGATTAAGTAATGATTCCAAATCATTTTGAATTCCTATTGATACACCGGTTGGAATTTTATCTTTTGAAGAGCCGTATAAATCACCCAAACTTACCTTTTTTTGTTCTGCAATCAAACTATATAAAGCGGATTCAATCCCACTTTTTGCAAATTCATGACCACGTATACCATGCCAAGTTTGATATATTGATTGAATGGAGGGTTCTTCTGTATAGTTAATACCCTGCATAATTGGTATCAAAAAATCTTTTTGGATATGCCAAGATGTCTCATAAGTCTCATAACAATAATCAGGCTTTGCTCCTGTTGATGTCTCACCCCAACCTACATTCCCCTCAATATCAGTAATTTTAATAATTACTGCTTCTTTCTTTGTTTCTGTACCAAATGAAGTCCTAAATGGATGCACATATGGTATGGCAATTTGTATTTGTTCAATTGTATCCAAATCATTGATAATTTTATTCATGTATTCTTTCTCCTGAATTCATAGAAATTTCTTCTGATATCTCCATCTTTAAATGAGTGATAATCCAAAACCTCCCATCCATCTTGAAAATAATTGACACAAACGTCTCTTAGTTTAATTCTCCAGTCATTTGCCAAGGATAAATTTGTTTGTCTGATTAATTGATAATTTGAAGGTACTTCAACTGTGAAACTATTTTCCACTTTATTATCTAAGCTTATCCAAGCATCATGATTAATGAAATTTATAGAAGGACTTCTGACTAACAATTTCTCCAAAGAAACTCTATCAATTGTATAATCATTCATTCTCCGATCTACCCTCTCATCCCGAATAAACCACTGTACTAAAAATCGATCAGTTGGAACTCCTGCATATATCCCTACACTATCCGAATTTGGATCTCCGTAGTAATCAACTTTATATGTAGAGCAGACACACCCTAGTTTGGTAAAATTGAGATACGCATTATTTGGCAATAATGGATCTACAGTCCATTGTATTTGATTAATAGGATATTTATTTTGCAATGCAATATTACGATGATATTCTTTTAGTCTAAACCCAACATTTTTACTCTGCCACTCAGGTAAAATACCCATCATATGTGAATAATGAATATCAGGTATCCTATCAAACGCATAGATAAAACCCACAGGTGTATCAGTACTATCTACAGCAACTAATACGACCCCACTATCGATAACTGCTTTCATTTCAAAGCTTGGAACCACACCTTCATCACCCATATCCCAAGCTCTTTTTTGAATTTCAACAATTGATTTCACGTCACTCATTGTTTTTGCTTTTCGAATGATAAAATTATCCACAATTCAACTGTGGTTCGTCTATTTTTTAGTTTATCGTAATTGATTATTCATAATATTCATTATACATTGCTTGAAATAGATTATTTATTCGAAGATCATAAAAATTTTCCATGCCAGAGATAACAAAATGATGATTATCTATATCAAATTTTAATCTCTTACCACCTAATCTATAGGATTTAAATTCAGATTTCTTTGGCAATAGTCTATTTGTAAGTAAATGAGATTTAGATTTCAATGCTTCTTCAATTGCAGGATGATTCTCTCCTTGATCCCATTCAGACATTATAATTCCCTTTGATTCAATCCAATATGTACTTTCATCTTCTTCATCAATTTTCTCTAAAAATCTTGGTGTTATAACATAAAATATACGTTCTAACTTAATTTTATTAAGATAATTTTCTAGAATTCGTATTGAGTTAAAGCTCCATTGTTGAGAATCTCGCCGGTTATATGAAACCACATCCTCTACATCAATGACCAGTGATTCTATATTTGAACTACGCTCAATTAAACATTTATATTTCAATAGTAACGTCAGATTTGCTTCATAATCTTCTGCTTTTGTACGTCTATTGAAGTCTCTCATAATCCCTTTCCAAATATCAAAACCCTCATTATAGGTAAAACCCCTTCTACTAACTCGATGATAAAATCTACCAGCTAACAGAGCTTGTTCAGATAATTCATCATAAGAATGCAGTTCCATGTTAATATAGACTTGCCAATTATAATTAGGATAATTCATGACTAATTCAGACTGATACTCAGAAATAGGATTAACTACTTTTTCAGATAACAGCAATAACATTTCAAGATCAGCTTTGAGTACCCATATACCATTTTCATTAAGTGTTAATCCTTCATCAATAACATCTTCAACCATGGAGAATGTTTCAGAAATAGAACGGATTACAATATCTCTTGATGAAGATTGAGCTGGTAAGTAATTCAATATTTCATCGTTCCAATCAGGTTCAATCACCTTATCAAATGAACTACTAGATAAATATATACGATTAGATAGTTTATTGATAGAAATTTTACTATCACCACACAAACCTATCCAAAAATGCCCTCCAACAACCTCTTTACCGTCATATATGGTATCAGGATTTACCGCAAGTGGTCTTACCCCCTTTTTCTTATGTTTCGATGAAGAGAGAGTTAAGATAGAACTAATTAATTCAGAATTCAGTATAATTTTTTCATATCCATTAAATTTAATATTTACTGGTGAATAAAAAACCATAAATGGAACTGCAGTAAAAATATAATCAATATCAGTTGTAGATGTTATTGATTTTTCTCTATTTGATAAACAAGCAGATCCTTTAGGAGTAATGCCATATTGCTTCATTTGTTTTCGTGACATTAAACGAGATATTACAGGAGTTTTCCAATCATCATCAAGTAATTTTGAGACACGTTGTAAATTAGCATCTAATCCCTCTTTATCGTATTCCTTTAATTCTGCTAAACCATCATCAAATAATTCATTTAAAACTTGGTTACAACGATCTAAATCCATTCCTGAAATAATGTGCAGTTCAATTCGTGTGATATTTCCCATCTCATTCATTAATTGAAGAGACATATACTCAAGAGGTTCTAGAGGTATGTTTAAAATTGCCTCAATTTTTTGAAAACTGAATATTCCCATACCAGTAGTATTAGCTATTAATACATTAGGTCGTTGAGATTTGTTTTGGAATAATTGATTACTCAGACTCATATTCAAACTCCATCAATATTAAATATTAGATTTTTATCGTTACAATAGTCTGCAAGCTGTTTTAAGATAGGAGCTGGTTTAGTTCTAACATTAGAAAGAAATCTAGCATTACCCACAACAATTAAATTTTGTTTTGCTCGAGATAAACTCACATTCACCCGTTGTAAATTCTTCAGAAAACCAATGCCACCAGATCGATTACTTCGAGTAATACTTAAAATAACAATTTCTTGTTCTTGACCCTGAAATCTATCGACTATACTTACACGAATTTTTATAGGTTTGTTTGGTACATGATACCTCCATCCCCTTTCTTTTTGTATCGTATCCACTGTTCGTAAATGTTTATTTATAATTTTTGACTGACCTGCATAATATGTGATAATACCAATTGTGAGTGGATTATCATCGCTGTATCCTAATTCCTTTGCATTAAGTGAGCTTAATTGATCGATAAGTTCTGCAATTACGATCGCCTCTGTCACATTATGGTAACCTTTGTATTTTCCAGGTGTTTCATAATTTTTCTTTAGATTTTCTGTACTCAAAAATACCAAAGGCTGTGAAATTTCAGGAATCCCTAAAGTTGGAAAAGCAGGGAGTTGAAATCCATGAGTTTGTGCAGAGCTTGAAGTCTTCAATCCACCTTTGTATATCACCTTGTCTAGAAAATCAGCTAAAATTTCAGGCATTCTATGTTGAACCAGTAACCTTGCATTTCGAGTTTCATCAACCCTCTGTAAAAAGTAATGAAAACAACTCCCTAGCGCAAAATCAATCATATCTTTAACACTGATTATTGGTTTTTTCTCAAAATTAAATATTTCCAATATCTTCTTCCAATGATATTCAGTATCCCCTTCTCCCATTGCATGTAACTCTTCATGATATCTTCTCAGACTTGCGATTAAATTATTTGTCTTTTCATCATAAATTCCATTATCTGTTTTTTCAGTATCCTCTATATCGGTGTTAATTTGTTCAAAATAACGTTGTACATAAATCCGAATTTCTTGCTCATTTACATATGGAGGTAATTGTCGATGATCTCCCACAAGAATCCACTTTTTCGCACGTATAGCAGGAACAAGAAATTCCATAACAGTAGTTTTACTTGCTTCATCAATAATTAAAACATCAAAATCGATTGGATTATCTCGAGGAGGTTCAAATCTAGCGATACCAATAGTCGTCCCACAAACCAAATTTGCCTGTTCAATGGCAAAAGACTCCAAATACCGTCTCCCTTTATCCTCCATTGAAGAAATAAATGATTGTTGTATAGATGATAATGATTTATCATTGGATGATACTAATTGTAATGAAGGTAATGCAGATTTGTAACTTTTTGATTTATCTCCCAATCTAAATTGTCTTAAGTTTTCATCCATATATTGAGTACCACCTACACGAATTGCAGATATACCACGAATATTTGACGTACGTTCCAATACATTGTCAACAGCAACATGTGTAGGGGCACACATAATTACCCTACCTCCATTGGCTATAACATGTCTTATTATTTCTACAATTACCGTAGTCTTACCAGTTCCGGGTGGACCATGAATTAAAGTTATGTCACCATTATCCAATGATTTATCAACTGCTATTGCTTGAGGTTGGGATTGTACATTATCATGTGAAATACCGGTATTATAATAAGAACGAGGAGAATGTGTAATACTCGGCAATCCCCAAGGTCTAATTAGTATGTCCGCAAGTTTTGCATGAGCACTTAATCCTCTAGATTTTAATTGATGTATCGCAGCTCTTTTTCTACGATTACTTGCCATATCACCCTCTAAAAATAATTTTCCTTCATCGGGCCAATGTTTTATCTGATTAGAATTCTCAAATATCAACAATTGTTCAAATTCATCGAAATCGTAAACTCTTGCAGAAAATAAACGCTTTGTAGAATTTTTTTCTTTTGCAGGTACTACTTGATTCCCTGCCTCTGTAAGTTGTCTTGG
>JAOUKW010000412.1 GCA_029882335.1 Candidatus Heimdallarchaeota archaeon
CCAATAAGCGATATTAGCAAATTCGATTGGATTAATTCCAAGGATTTCATAATTTTCAATTCCAAGGGAAACATCTTGAACATGAATATTCATTTTGGTTATTGGTGTAAAACCATAGATTTCAGGTTTATTTAATATTGAAATATGGTCCTCGGAACTAGAATTAAAACCATCGATGTAAATATCAGAGCCAAGATTGTACTGAATAACATTTTCATTATAATTAAAAAACGTTGTAGGAACTATTAATGCAATAACAGACAACATAACACCTAACATTAGTAGGCTAGCTAACTTTGATGAGGAATATTTATTTTTTTTCAAATTTTTAGTTGCAAAAGCAGTGAACCCTCCTACGTATTTCCAAAGTATATCACTAAATATACCAATTATATCTGCAAAGTAACGTGATACTACAAGTGGAGTAAATACAAGCAAAATAATAATTGAGAGTAAACCACCGAGTATGAGAACTGCAACATAGACAACTGGATTCGTAAAAGTGAAAATTCTCATTGCAATCCAAAATAAAACTGCAACACTGAAGAAAATTAAATCTAAGTATAATCTCTGCCAAAATGGGGCTTTTAATTCCTGAGAGACGTCTCCTTCATCAATTTGGGTATTTGTTAAAGTTCTCATAGAGCTAATATTTAGGTTAAATGAGATAATTAATGAAATTAGTGGTATTTTATAAAACCAATAATTTGGTATTCTCAATGGATTAATTTCATTATTATATTCAAATAGCCCCGACGTTTTCAAACTTAAATTAGTCCAAGGAATGCTAAATAACATTCCCATGGTTACAGCAATAATTGTTCCAATAATGACTTCAGATAATAGGGTAGTTTGAAGTTGTGTCTTCGAAATTCCTCTCATTTTCATTGTTGCTATGATTTTTGATTTTCGAACTTCAACAAGAGTTAGTGAGAAATATACCAAAAATAGACAAAGAACAATTAAAGGAGATGACATTAAATTTAATGTGAAATTAATACCACCCACATCATCCTGGTAATTTTGAATAGAAAAAAATAATGGAGAATAGTGAAATACCTGAAACTTGTACCATTCTAATTCAGTAACTCGAAAATATTCCAACTGATTAGAAATTCTTTGTAATTTTATTTGCAATTCGTCCAAATTAATGTCCTCTAGATTTGGTAATTCAATATATGAATTGTGAATTGCGATTAATTTATTTATATTCACTATTTGACTAATTGAAACAGATTCAAGGTATGATATTAATTGATCATGAATTTGAAATAAACTATTTACAGGAATATAAAGTCGATTAAATAAAGAAAAAAATAAATCAGGATGGAGATTTAGAGATTCAAGAAACTCCCAGTCATCCCAAGTCATTTGATAATACCAATCCAAATCTATGGTTATTGATTGATGTGTTATATTTGATAAAAGTGTTGAAGGTGTCAATAACACTTCAATTCGCGATGTTTCTTCAATACTTGAGTAATTAATTGAAGAAACCCAAGGAGCAAATATTATACCAGTGTTTAAAGGATTGTAATTAGAGGATTTGAGTTGATCATCAATATCAGGAAGTGACTTTATTAAATTAAATTTTTCTTCATTAATATTGTCTGTATCCATCTCCATTATATTATAATAAGTTACATTATCTTCTTGAGGATAAATTCCTGTTAGTAAAGCAAAATGAAGATAATAATATGCTTGTGAATAGTTATATCTTAACTGTTCTTCTGAAAAAATATCTGAAATGCTTGAATTAATTTGATTTAATGCGTTATCCACATCATTTCGATTCATGACCTCATCAAAGTGAAATCGATATGTAGTTTTATCAGAATTTTTCAAGAAATGTTCAAAAGAATTTTGTTTAAAACTCGATGAAATTAACACAGATTGGGAAATAACGATAGATGCGATAATTAAACCAATTATACTAATAATAATAAACTTCCTGTTAATTTTATAATTCTTAATAATTATCATGAAATGAGATGATCTAAGATTTTCCTTTTTAATTATATTCTTCCAATTTGACTTTATATTGAAAATTAGAAAAGAAGCTACTGTGATAAATGCAAAAAATTTTGAACTTGATAAGAAAAATTGAATTTCTAATATTAGATAAATTAAAAAGAGATTAATTGTTAACATAAATAATCGAAGAGAATATGATTTTTTAGTAAATAGTACGTCTGATCTTGTGAAATTATCCATTCTTTAAAATCATCAAAATTACAGTAAAATTAAATATTACATTACTAATTTTAATTAAAGGCAAATTTATTTTAAATTTTCAATAAATCAAAATCTAATTATATTTTTGAAACAAATATTGTGAATTTACTCTTAATGTATTAAATCCGATTTAAGGAATTGTTCTTTTTTTTCAAGAAAATGACGTACAATTTCAAGGAAACTCTTTGATTTGAATGTATCTTGTGCCGCTGAAATTACCTTTTCCTTATTTGTATTTACTGCAAGTGCAAATCCTACAGAATTGAACATTTCAATATCATTTACATTGTCACCAATTGCTCCACATTGAGTTAAATCATAATTGTGCTGTTGTACTAATTCGTTAATAATCTCAGTCTTTGTATTTACAAATTCAGTATAAGTCCCATCAATTATTCCATTATTATCATGTCCTATGGAATTACCAAATGAACCATCAGCACCCACAAGTTTTTCAACTTCTTTAACAAAAATATCAATACCCCCCGAAATTAGAAATACATCATATCCTTTTGTTTTTAGTGTTTGAATCCCTTCTCTAGCACCATCTAATAATTTTGGTGGTAATAAAGCACTTCTAATTTGATTGAAAGGTTTACCTATCCATAATGCAATATCCTTTATAGCCCAAGTATGATAATCAAATTCACCAGACCAAAATTTATCAGAGTTTAATTTCATTCCATCTATTGTATCAAAGTATTGGTGAATTTTTTCCCATGAGGGTAAATCATCTGTTATAGTACCATCAACATCAATGAATACTGCTTTCTTCATAACTTCAAATCCAACTTATCATTTAATTAATTATCCTTACTTTTACCCTCAATTATCAAGCATTAAAAAAATAATTTAGTCTATCAGTATATTCTAAAGTATTTAATTATTATTTGAAAGATAAATTTTTCACCATTTTACACACAAACATATTTACCAACCCATATATTTATATAGAGTTGATGTGTATATATGTTAGTGTGTTGTGTGTGTTTATCATATTAACACAATAACTCGAAAAAAAAGGTGAATGATTAAAATGTCAGAATTCGATGATTTATTAATGGACGATATTGAAGAACAAGAAGCAAAAAGTGCTATCAAATCAAAAACTCCAGCTAGTACAAAGAAGCCAGCAAGTGGAAGAAAAAACGTGTACTTACAAAGTACTGTAGGACCTGCACAAAAACAAGAAAAGTTAGTTGTTAGTGATAATGCTCCTCTTGGAGATATAAAATATACTGTTTCACAAATATTTAACCTCCCTACTGATGAATTCCATCTTTCCCATGCAGGAAGAACTATGGATCCCGATGATACAATCGCGGATTATGGAGTAGAAGATGGAGATACCATCTTATTAATACCAGTATCTACTGCCGGTGCTTATTAAAAAATTATATTTTTAAATAAAATTCAAAACAAATTAAATAAAAAAAATTTATAATTTATTTTTTAAATAATCTAAATGTCATTTGTATATTTTACAGGACAATTTAATGTGCTTATTTGCGATAA
>JAOUKW010000413.1 GCA_029882335.1 Candidatus Heimdallarchaeota archaeon
ATAACATGGTTACACATAATCAAATACATGACAATGGATTTAGTGCAGTAGCAGCACAAACATTAGCTGCAACCTCGGATGCAATCAACCTTGATGCTGCAATTGCAATGGGTATGTTTATTGATCCTTCATATAGAAATACAGTTTCAAGTAATGTTATTGTAAACAACAGTCAAATTGGTGTATATTTATTATACTCAGACGAAAATGTTCTTACCTCTAATACCATTAGTGACAATGGTATTATTGGAGTAATGGTACAAGACTCTGATAGTAATATAATTACCGACAACGATATTAGCAATAATGGAGGAGTTGGTACAGCTTCATTTTCATTCAAATCAGCACAAATATTATCAGCCGAATTATCCCCAGCAATTGCCATGGGTATGTTCATTGATCCATCCTTTAACAATGTAGTTAGTGGAAATACAATCAACGATAACGGAGATATGGGATTATATCTATTAGACTCCGAAAATACCGAAATTGATGATAATGAAATTTCAGGTAATGGTGCAAATGGTGTATTTCTACAAAATTCACATAGAAACACCTTAACCAACAATAATGTTTCAGGAAATGGTCCTTCTACAAGTGTCCCTCTATCAGTTTCACCGAATGGAGTTGCATTAACTCCTGCAATTGGAATGGGTATGTTTATTGATCCAAGTGTAGAAAATGTATTAATAAACAACACAATGAATGGAAATTCTCAAATTGGATTATATCTTCAATTATCCGATTATACCCAGATTTTGGGTAATCAAATATCGAATAATGGTTTAAATGGTGTATTCATTGAGGACTCTGATTTCAACTTCTTAGAAGGCAATGTCGTTAAAGGAAATGGTATAGGAGTAGCAGCACTGGAAACAAATGGTTTAATTCCATCTAATTTAGAACTTTCCCCTGCAATTGCAATGGGTATGTTCATTGATCCTTCATTCTTCAACTATGTTCAAGGAAATGAAATTTCTGAAAATGCAGGTGATGGATTATATGTCGTTGACTCTGGAAGTACAACCATTCAAGAAAATATATTCAATAACAATGCAGGATATGGTGTAAATGTAAATGGAGGTTCTGAAAAATCCGCAGTTCGTGCAAATAACTTCTATTCAAATAACAATGGTATGTCCCAAGCAAGTGATAATGGTTATAAGAATTACTTCTATTACAACTATTGGTCTGAGTTAAACAGTACTGATGAAAACAATGATGGTGTTAGTGAAGGTACATATTATATTGATGGTTCTTCTGGTAATGCAGATACATTACCACTCAAATACGAATTTGATGGTTCATTTGATTATCTCTTCTTACCTGCAGGTGTTGATATTTCACCAACAACCTTAGACTTAAAGAGTGGTGGTCAATGGGTATCTGTACACATTGCACTACCAGTAGGTTTCTCGTTAATGGATATCAATCCAGCCTCTATCATATTAAATGGCACATTAGCACCAGATAGAGTAGAAGATTTGAGAAAGAACGATGATGTACTGTTAGTAAAGTATGATAGATTAAGATTGATTTCTTGGTTATATACACAACTAAACGAATCATCTTCAGTAGCATTAGAGATAACCGGTCAAATGTTAGACTCCCCTGTAAAATTCAAGGGGTATGACATTGTTGAAGTTACCATTAAAAAAGATGCTACAACAACATTATTAGCAGGTTCAATTGCTACAGTATTAATGCCATTCTCCTTTAGAAAGAAGAAAAAAGAAATTAATTTATAAAAATCAATTATATAATTTATATTTAAATCATTAATAAATTTTTACAAAATTCATATATTATTAATTATAATACTAATTATTTCAAGTTAAGTAATGGGAATTATTAATTTATTTTACAATATTATTATCGATTAATTTATATTAAATTTAACGAGTAGTTAAATCACGATAATGATTTATGAACATTGACAGAGATACACCAACATTATTAATTTCAACGATTGGTAGATTCAACAAAAAGCGGAGGTCAATTTACGTAACTAGTAATATATTAAATGTTGAAAAACTCTTAGTAATAGTAGATCATGATCAAAAAAAATTACCCGATTATGATGAGTTAATCACCGAAATTAGAACCCATTTCGCCAACTTAGATATACCAATTTATATTGAATCTACATCTATATTTGGTGTTGAGAAAGAATATTTATTTTTTGCAAAATGTGTAGCAGCATTACTACCAGGTATTGATCAAATAGCAATTGATTGTAATGAAGGACCAAGGTATATAAGATCTGTAATTCAAGATGGAGTGGTCCTTATCCAAACACTTCTTAAAACCTTACACCAAACAAATCTTCACTCTTTTGACGTTCTACGACATATGGATGCTAAAAAAACGATTTTTTATTCCAATTTAATTGAAACAATTCATCCCCATAGTTATAGAATTCTTCCAATTATAGAAAAAGGAGTGAGTGAATCGGATATGGCAGAATTGGAAAATATCCGACAATCTACTGTAAGTAATCATTTAAAACGACTGAGAAAATTAGGTCTTATCGAGGGAAAAAGTAAAAGTTCTAGATCAAGAACGATAAAAGGAGATTTAGTATTAGAAATTGTTAATATATTAAAAAAATTAGATATTAAAAATTTGTAAAAAAAAATATTTAACTATTTAGTTTTCTTTGTTGTTTTCTTTGCTTTTGTTCCAGTTGCTTTGCTATCTGTTCCAGTGGATTTTTTCTTTGCCATATTATTTTCCTCCTATATTTTTTTAAGGTTCGTCATCATCCTCATAATCGTCGTCGTCATAATCATAATCATCATCATCATAATCATAATCATCATCGTCATCATCATATGAGTCTTGTTTTCTACCTGAACCATAATTCAGGTTCATTCCATAGAGTTGAAAGAGATTTTTCATTTATATCACTTCCAAATTAATTACCTCTTTAAAGAGTAATAAATGTACAGGGATTTGAAAAATTATAACTTAACATTTTATCGAAAATAAAATGATATTTTTTGAATTATCATAAAATATAAGTTGTATGCTTAATTTATTATCTCCGATAAAAGAATTTGATATGCCCTCAATATGTACTCATCTCAAATTTGCAGGATTATAATTAAAGAGGAGCGGTAATTATAAAGCTTATAGGAAATTTTCATAAGTTTAACGAAAATACAAACATAAAAGGAAAGTTCAATTATAGGTGTTGATAAATAAACAATGAGGTAATTTAAATTAAACAATTTATTAAATCACTATTTGGACTAGATCAACAAGAGCATTATATCTCAATAATTTCGGAGTTAAATGAACTAGCCATCGGTGGAGACGTTGATGAGGCACATAATAAATTGCAAGAATTTATATTAAATACAAATTTACCAGATAAATATATTCATCGAATAAAAGCACTAGATGGTCATTATCTTTTAGAATTGGGTAAAGTTGATGAAGTAAATAATTTACTACGAGACCTTGAAGAAGTTGTCAACGAGAAGGATAATATTACCAAAGTTGAAATTGATTTGATCAAAGCGTCTTTAACATTTACAGAAGGAAAACTTGAAGAAACAATTGGGTTAGTTGAGTCTGCAATAACCTTATTGAAACAAACAAAAACTATTTTTTTAAGCTCTAAAAGATTACTAAATTCAAATTTATTAGAATTAAAAGGTAAATGCCTAAGGAATTTAGGGCAATTAGATGAAGCAATTATTTCATTGAAAAAAGCAATCGAAATCAAAGAAAAGTTGAAAGT
>JAOUKW010000415.1 GCA_029882335.1 Candidatus Heimdallarchaeota archaeon
GGATCTGCAGGTACGTTTGCATCTACATAAACCATATTGGAGATTTCACCCTCACCTAGGTAATTAACACCGGTTACAACATAATAATAAAACCCACTTTCATCAAAATGATCTACATAGTACTGATTTTCTGTTGTTGCATGAGGAGTTAGTCCTGTTAAATCATAAATCGGATCTGTACTACGATAAATATTGTATGTAGAAGCACCAAGACTTGGTCCCCAAGTAATTCCAACAGAATCATCAGTTGGATTGGGATTGATAGAATTTAAGATGGGAGTATAAGGTACCCCTGAAAATGATTTATAGAATATATCAGGATCTATTCCACTATTGGATATATTTTGATAATCACTCCAAACAACGTGAATAAAGTCATTTTTATCTACAGCAATTGAAGGATATTGAGAATTAGATCCACTATCAAAGGACACAATTATAGAATTACCCCATAAATCATTCGACGCAGAAAATTTAACCATGAATACATCAGAATCTAATCCTGCACCATCAATGTTCGTATTATCTTTCCATATGACATAAATATTATCAAGTCGATCATTAATTACAGCAGGTGTTGAGGACAATGAAGTACTCCTAGACGAGATTACAGTACTATCACCCCAAAATTTTGTTTCATGATTAAATTTTTTATAAAAAATATCAGCATCAGTACCAGCACCAAAAATATTAGTAACATCTTCCCACACCACATGTATGTTATCATTGGTATCTATGCAAATAACAGGATAAGCGGAATTTGCAGTACTATCTGAAGACAAAACAATTGTACTACCCCATGATGAGGTTATATCATCAAATCGTTTATAAAAAATATCAAGATCTGTACCAGCACCATTATAATCGGTTAAATCATGCCAAACAACATGCAAATTGTCTTGGCTATCAAATCTAAGAGAAGGACTAAATGAAGAGGTTGAACTATCTGTAGAAATTACCCCAGTATCTCCCCAGCTTGATGTGGATGAATTGTATTTTTTGTACAGAATATCATAATCACTACCAGAACCACCCAAATCAGTATTATCATGCCATACCACATACAAATTATCCTCATTATCAGCAATGATTGATGGAGTGTATGAATTTGCGGTGCTTTCTGCAGAAATTAATTGTAAGTTACCCCAAGAAGATGTTGAAGAATCAAATTTTTTATAAAAGATATCTGGATCTGTGCCAGCACCAATTAAATCTGCTGAATCATACCACACCACATGTATATTATCATGATGATCTATAGCAATATTCGGTCTTAAAGCATTATTATTACTTTCTGCAGATAATACTGATATATTACTCCATGATAATGTGGATCTACTGTATCTTCGATAAAATATATCCTGATCTACTCCAGAACCGTCATAGTCTGAAAAATCATCCCAAACGATATGTATATTGTCTGAACTATCAATTGCAATAACAGGATTTGAAGAAATTTGAGAACTAACAGTGGAAATCACAGATGTTGTACTCCAAGTCCAATCATTATCAAGATTGCTCGTAGATATGTCATCATTGTTAATCTGATTTCCAGTCGGAAAAATTGAATTTGTAACCATCAAAATCAGAATAAATGCAATTACTATAATATTTTTACTATTATTTTTGATCATTGTATTATTATTTAGAATTGCAATAATAAATATTGTTATATTAGGATGATTATCTAAGTAAAATGGTAATAATCTCAATACTTATGATTAATGCTCGATTAATAATCTTTAGATATTTTGAACAGGGTTTATGGTGAAGCATAATAGACAAAAATCGTGAGAAGAAGTCTTTATGAAAAATTTTGGTTGAAATTATTTTTCAAGAATAATGGTAAATGTAACCCTATATAATAAAAATTTTAAATTTTAACTTTTAAATTACCTGTTCTTTGTTTTTAATTTGATTGCATAAGAATACAACAAATAAACTTGTAAAGATTAAATCCCCGACAATGACTACTAATACTTTAGAACTAGTCAATCCATCAATATATAAATTCAAAAGGTTGATTGCATAATAAAATTTCCCAATTCCACCGATAATTACAATTCCTGTATGTTTTGTTGGGTTTTTCGCAACAAATAGATATCCGATGAAATATAAAAATGTAGAACCCCAAGCACCTCGATATATGGAAATTAAAAGAGGATCTGTTAATTCTCTATCAAAAAGTATCTGAAATGTTCTTGGTGCGTCAATCATTCCTGGAAGAGATCCGAATAAATTCCAAATCGAAGCTATGATAAAAAATATCTGCCAATTCTTAAGATTATGATTTAAGTTATTACTCATAATTATTCAAACCACGTGTAACAAATTATAAATATTTGTTGCAATGAATGTACATTATTGATTTATAATTAAAACCATAGAGATATTCAGTGTATTTGATGGATTGATAATAATTCCAGATTTTATGTTGCTTTCTTCTTAAAGAATTCACAAGATTGCAAAAAAACAGTGCTTTTAGATGTATTTTGAAAGGAAATATGAAGTTGCATAATGAGAATTGATTGTAATAGGGACCAAATGGAAAATAATTGACATTCCAAACTAGGAGAATTTCTCAATGATTATGACAAAATTTACCAATGCAAGATAGAATTCCTTTTCTTATTGAAGGGAGAATCCGTGTCCAATTCTATTAAAAATCATAATCAAAATAATGATACGTTGATTTAAAATAAGGAATAAAAACAATCTCTCAAGAATTATTACTTAGGAGTGATCGCGATCCTCTTCTTTTCAAGATCACCATGGAAATAAATATGCTGACAAACCAAAATGCAGGGAAATATACTTCCTCTCCTGTAAATTCAGTTAATGTCTGAAAGTTATCAACAGTTATTGTTTGATTATCTTCTATGATAATGGTTGTTGGATCTACAGGTATGTTAACTTCCACATAAACCATATTGGACGGACCACCTTCACCAAGACGATTAACACCAGTTACTACATAATAATAATAACTAGATTCATCAAAATGATCTATATAGTAAAGATTTTCTGTTGTCACATAAGAAGATAATCCAGTTAAATCATATATTGGCTCTGTGCTTCTATAAATGTTATAAGATGTTGCACCAATACCCAAGCTCCAAGTAATTCCCACAGAATCTACTGCAGGATTAGGTGTAATATTACGAACTACAGGGGCATAAGGTACACCCGAATAACTTCTATAGAAAATATCAAAATCAAATCCGTTATTGTCAATATTTGTAAGATCATACCATACAACATGTAAAAAATCATTACCATCAATTGTGATACTGGGACAAAATGAATTAGAATTACTGGGTGTAGATAGCATAATATTACTACTCCATGAATTAGCATCTACAGAATATTTGGTATAAAATATATCTATATCATTACCTGCACCACCAATATCAGCTTGGTCGTCCCACACAACATGAACATTATTATGGTCATCAGAGATTATCTTTGGATTTGAGGAAAATGCATTGTGGAATTGAGTAATCAAGCCAGTAGATTCCCAATATCCAGTATCTGCATTATATTTCTTGTAAAAAATATCTGAATCAGAACCAGCACCTAAAATGTCGGTATTATCTGCCCATACAATATGAATATTACTAGCTTTATCAACTGTGATCGTAGGATCACCACTAGATCCCGTACTTTCAGTTGAAATGAGTTGATAACCAGTCCAAACAAGATCAATT
>JAOUKW010000414.1 GCA_029882335.1 Candidatus Heimdallarchaeota archaeon
TGTATTGATCTCTGGATTAATATTTTTCATTTTGTTCATTTTAAGTTACAAATATGCTGATGACGAAGAATTAGTAAAAAAAGTGTAATCTAACGTCAATTCCATTCTTATCGGACAAAAAAAAAAGGATTATTTAATTGAATATTTATAGTACAAACTCTGGAATTTGTTTCATTTTAATAATAGGTAAATACACGATTTTTGGTTTATCTTCAATAAAATCAGCAAATTTCCATGAATCCATACCGTCATCATTTACAAATTGATATGATATAAAATTAGATTTTGGCGGTTCGTGAATGGCGAACATAGTTACAGGTAAACCGTAAAACTCATACCATGAAGGTACTACTTGACTAATGAAATAGTAACCCTTTCCATCTCTTTCGGCATAATTTATGTGTCCACCACGACTTTGCACATTAGTAACAACAAGACGAATTAAATCAATTAATCCATCTAATTGGATATTTTGTGCCTTCATTATTTCTTTACTTTTATCCACATGTAGTTATTATATTTTAAGATGAAAAATGTATTAGTAGTACTAAATGTATTTTGGAAAGTTTCTATATTTGATTTGAAATAATTTTCTATTTTAACCTACAAAGATTAAGAGTAGTGCAATTAATAAACCATAAATTGCAACTGCTTCAATTAAAACGACAAATATAAGGGCAGATCCGAACATTTCTTTATCTTCACTGATTGCACCAATTGCTGCTGCTGATGCAGAACCCATACCTATAGAAGATCCCAATCCTGCTAAGCCTACAGCTAATCCAGCACCTAAAAATTTTCCTGCTTCCGGTCCAATTCCACCGCTTGAGGTTCCTGTTGTATCTCCTTCAGCATTTAATCCAAGAGCTTTGACTGTCAACATCAAAAATACACTGGCCAGAGTAAATGCCATTGAGGTAGTAATTAACAATTTTTGCTTGAAATTCATTTCTAATCTCTATCTTGACTACGGATATAAATTTATTTATTTATCGTTTCAGTAATAAGTGATATATTTTCTGAAGAACGAGATTGAAGCTTGAAACATAAAAAATGTCGAAATATACAAAAAAATTGTATTTGTCAATAAACCTAAAACCGGAGAAAGTTGTTATCTTTTATAGATTGGATAAATCATTTTGCGTAATTCATCATTGTCAATTTTTTTAGTTTTACTAAGAATAATACGTGAAATATCTTCAATTTCTGCTCTTTTTAGTGTGAAATAATCTAGGATTGCTTCTTTTCGATTGCCAAATATAACGAAATCTCTTTTTCTTTTGTAGAATAAATATGTTGATAATTGTGATTCTAATACATTAATAATGTCTTTATCATCTGCTGCCAACGCTACTTCCAAAGGTCGAGTTACTGGGAACATTGGTAACATGAAAGAAATTACTTCTCTTGGTGTACTCATATTTTTCAGTGATGATTTATATTTATTTACTTTCCCTTTATTTGGTATTAACCAGATATTTGGATCTAATCCCATTTTTATTGATCTACATATAGTAGTTAAGTTTTCGAATTCGATTTCTAATCTTATCCAAGTGGGAGAGACTTCATTAAGTATAGAGTATGTAATATGACTTAAAGCAGATGAAACATGAAATATTTGCTCATCTGGATCTGATGATTGATCTAATGCTTTAGTTACAGCCCTTCGTAGTTCAGGATATGCAATAAAGTCTGATGCAATTTCAGCCTTGGTATTTTGCATAATTCTTTGGTATCTTCTAAATCCATACTTGCCTACAGGTATGATTACCTTTTCAAGATCTGGTGTTACGTTATTTTTGATTATTGCTTGAAAGATGATATCCATATTTTCTGCTTCTATGACCAGCATATATGCATTTAATAGCTTAGCAACTTCTCCAGACGATGAGTTTTTGTAGAGATGAAGCATTCTTGCATAGTATCTACGTAATGCAAATTCAAACTCGGTTAAATCTACACTAGGGCGGATTTCATCCAATATTGCTGAATATGAAGTGTTAAGTAGTATATTTTCCACATCAATTACTCTTTCAGCATTTAACATTGCAGATATATTGTCAAATGATGGTGACAAGGCATGGTTGGCATGAGCCTTTGCTACTAAATATTTAATATTAGAAGTCATTTTATTTTACCTTTTTTCCTAGCCATGTTGAATTATATCCATCAGGGCTGAAAGTGTATGATTAACGCAGTATTTTGTTATAAAATGGAAGAACCAAGTTTACTTCAAAAAATCTGATATTAACTATACGTACATAGTTTACTTCAATTGAATTAAATAAAATATTTCGATATAAACATTATCTATTGTAAAATGTATAAGTCTTTTATCTAATTGCTATTTATAGAATGAAATTATAATCTATATAATTGAATTAATTTGTCATAATAAAATTTTATTTATGTTTTAATATTTATTAATTGATAATTGATTAATTTGGTCATTGAAACCCTAAATACTTCAAGATTTCTGCTCAAAATCAGCTATCATTTATTGAATTCAACATATGGGAAAACTTGTTTTATTAGAGTGTCAATAGATTCAATTATTTCAATAGATATCATAGGGTCATCTAATGAATCTAATAAATTCATTGGAATTAAATCATTAAATTGGGTGAGTGAATTTTTTACCAAATTAGACTCTCCTGCAGTAATGGCAACAAATGTGGTAGAATTATTTTTCAAGTTCTTAAAATAGATTTTGTATCTACCTGTATCAAAGTAATCCATATTTGCACCTATCCCCAATGTTTCTTGCATTAGATTATTGATCGCAGTCAATGCTCCTGAAAATAGTTGGTCTTCGAATTCAATATTATATCCTTGAACTTTTACCTTTTTAGAATATACAGTAATACCACTCGAATTGAATAGCATAAAAGTTAAAATAGGTATTGGAATTTTATAGGTATACTCAGGCATCGATATTAAAATATAGAAGAATAATAAAACAGATATCCCAACAATAATCGCACCTGAATAGAAAGATATTTCACTAAGATATTCTGAAAAACTATGTTCTGGAATATTATTATTATTGATAACAAGGGTAATCTCCCAGATGAGGAATAAAAATCGACCTATTGCCATTAATAATAAAGCTCTATTCTCAAGAAGTAACCCTCTGTTGTTTGATATGGTAATCGTTTTCTTAGTAACATTATAAGCATATAATGACACATATATTATAAAAATAAATGAGAATGCTTCTCGATAAAATCGGATTTGATTATCTTTTAGACCAAGACCATCACCAAAAAATCTCATGATAAATGAAATGATAAAAAATATTATTAGTAATAACAATGCAGGTACATTATGACTTGATCTAATTCTACTTTCATAATGTAAATAAAGTAGAAAAAATGCTATAAAACTTAATAAAGAAGCTAAAATACTCAACACTTGACTTTCTGACGAAAAAGAAAATAATAGAATTATACTTGATATTCCGAATGTGAACCAGCCCATTTCCAATAAGCCCAAGTTTCGACTTCCTTTCATAACTCTCGAGATGATAAACAATCCATAAATGAACCCTCCTATAAATTGTGCTAAGGCAAAAAATGAATAGAAGACAAATATAAATGGGGTAATTGTATCCATTAATTTTAAATGCTATTGTAACTATATTTAAACGTTATTTTAAACTTAGGTGAAAAAAAAAAAAATGAGAAGTTTTATCCACTAATTAATTA
>JAOUKW010000416.1 GCA_029882335.1 Candidatus Heimdallarchaeota archaeon
CAGGTGGTGGTAAATCATCAGGAGTTTCATTGGTTAAGACTGTAAACGAAGATGAGTTTACAGAAAATACCATTGTAATCGGTGGTCAGGGGATGCTACAGGCAGGTACATCGAGGTCATTATTTGAATATACTCAGAATGATGATTCTACAGGAGTTGTCTTATGTGGATATCAAGCACCGAATACAATGGGATATCATTTATTAAATAACAATAACTATCTGAAAAGTAAATACAATCAACAACTATTTCGTGTAAAAGCAAGTGGTCATACGGATACACTAAATCTTAACAAATATCTGGATAGAATAAATGGAAAGAAAATTATTGTTCATTCACCAGAAGGAACCATTGATCGATTAAAAAATGATGAAATTCATATTCCTCGAGGGATGTTTACTATTTAGTATCGTATTTTCTGACCTTCTTCTTTAAAACATATAACGGAATAATTAATAGGATTATTAAAACACTCCAAATTAAAGGGGATATTGGATTACCTATAATATTGTCTGTTAATTCTTCTGGTAAATAGCTACCTGAATATCTATAAAAATCGTTTAAATTTTGAATAACTATCTGTCTTTGCCAAAGTAAATTTGAGTTTCTGAATAACATCAAACTATTCAAGGTAGATATGATGATCTCATCTATAGGAACAAATTCAGATAATTGTACTCGTATATTTTGTTTTGAAAGACTAAGTAAAACACCAGCAAGACCTTCTGCAATGGAAAGATCAAAATAATCCAAATTATTTGGAGTTTGTTGCATCAAGAAATAATCTGTTGTTGAGGGGCTGAAAATTAATGATTGTTCTGTGAGTAACCAGACATACGAATTAATTATCTTATTATATTGTTCTTGATTTAAATATGTCTTCAATTCAAATAATGTATCTATTATTCCCAATGTACCACTATCAAAGCTGTTCAACATTTTTTTATTGTCATTTGCTACAAAAAATCCTCTATGTGTACTATTCGCCACCCTTTGGCTAAATAGATATTGTATCCCATTAAGAATACTTGTATTAAATGAATTTATATCTAAATCTCGATTTATTTGAGCAATAGATTTTAATATGCCTGAAATTCCATTATCATAACCTGTCAGCTTTGTTTGGTATGAAGGATATATCTCATTTTTTGTGATTATTCCATCAGAATTTGTATCGTTCAAATCATAGTTTTCAAACCAAGATCCATCTTCTTCCTGAATTTTTATTAATAGACGAATCATATCAACTGCCCAATTGGTAATAGAAATGTTGTTGGTAAGTTTTCCAAATTCATATAGAGAACTGGCTATTCCAGATATACCCGTTCCATATCCTGTAAAAAATTCTTCTCCACTATCATTATTTCCTTGTTGATACCAAGGAATTAGCTTTGTTGTTAGTCCATCAATTGAAACAGAATGTGATATGGATTCCAACCATGACACAATCTTATTTCCCTGGGTAATATACATCTGATTATTAGTTATATTGAATAATTTGGAAGAAAGTTGTAGTACACCAGCAGAACCAAATTTGATATCAGTAATCGAAATTCCGTTGGTTTGAGGTTCTGGATTGATTGTATATGGCCAATGGGGTAAAGTTTGGTATTGAATCGCAATTGAATTAAGATACCAATATGCTTCTTCAACCTTAGATAACCAATTTTGGTTATTTTCTATTTGATGATAATTAAGAAAAGTTTCTAAAATTCCAACCACACCATATTTTTTACCCGGATATATTGCTGTTCCTGAACTGGATGTATTTTTAAACCAAACTGAATACTTGGTTGAATTTACACTGACACGTGATTCCCAAACTTTATTTAGAGAGTCATTTATTAGAATACCAATTGTAGGAGATAGATTTGGATATATATTGATAATCTTTGTTAGGGCATCTATTATTCCAGTAGCTCCGTAATCGTAGCCAAAATAAATTTTATTATCGAAGTTTGGTAGTTCTGGTATATCTGATTGAGCTGATACACTATATTCAAAATTTACATTTGATAATAATAAGTAAAATAATAAGAGCTTCCAATAACGAATATTTACTCTCACAGTACATTATACGTAATAATATATTATTATGGTGATGAATTAGAACAAGAGAGTTGTTGATAATTTACTTGGCGCTTGATATTTTATAGTTTATATAAAATTATTTTAAATCATATCGAAAATTATATTGAATAAGTTATTTTATTGTAGAAATTATATTAGAATTTTATAATATATCTGAAATTTATGTTATTCAAAATTAATAATTGAATAAATGTCATATAATTATATGGTTATATAACAATAATATGTAATTTGTATTATTATTTAGATAAAATAGTGATAAAATAGATTGTCTTGAAAAATTACGTCTCGACTAGTATAATGATAAATTTATATTTCTTTTATTTTTCATTAACCTATTTTTTTTATACTAAAGTGAGCATCCGTCTACTGAGTATGTTGAAAAAGCATATATTAGTTTTAACTTGTTTAATATTATTGGCAAATTTCAGTAATTTTGTTGATACATCATCAAATGATGTTACTGAATCTATTGTCTTTTCGGGATTTGTTTCTGCCACACCTAGTGAGGAAATAATCTCTACTATAGCAGTTACACCTAATGTTGTTACACCAACTGCAATCATACCAGATGCGATTGTAAAGGATGGTGTAATAAGTGCAGGTGAATATGACTATACTACGTCATTTACTGATGGCTCTGCGACAATAGAAGTATTTTGGACCATACCTGATGCTACCACCATTCACATGGCTTTGAGAGGCGATGTTACTGGTTGGATTGCATTAGGACTTGGATATACTGACCGAATGTTAGATTCAGACATTATTATTGGATCTTCATCAACTTCAACCAATATTGTAGATAACTGGGGTTCTGGTACAACTTCACATGATCCTGATACTGCACTTGGTGGTACTGAAGATATCACCAATAAGATCACTGGATCAACAGCATCACATGTAACACTTGAATTTTCTAGGGTATTAAATACAGGAGATATCTATGATAATGCAATAATTCCAGATGGTACTATGCCCGTAATTTGGGCGTATCATTCCACAAGTACAGACATAACCAAGCGTCATAGTGGAAGAGCTTTTGCATCTATTACATGGACTTCGTCTATTCCTTCTGCGTCACCTCCTGGTGCTCCTCAAACTTTAGCAACTGTTGTTGATGGTACAGTTCCAAAAATTGATTTAACATGGGGTGTTCCACTATTCGATGGTGGTTCTGCAATTACTGGATATGAAGTTTATCGATCAACTACACAGGGATCATATGGGTCTCCTTATGCTACAACTGGTGCTGCAACTTTAAGCTATTCTGACACAGCAGTAACTAAAGGTACTACGTATTACTACGTGGTTAAGGCGGTAAATGCAGGAGGATCTAGTCCAAATTCTAATGAAGCAAGTGGTACACCTGTGTCAGTACCCGGTGCTCCTACAAACCTAATCGTTACTCGTGGTGATACACAAAATGGATTAACATGGTCTGCTCCAGTAGATACTGGTGGTTCTACAATTACACAATATAATGTATATCGAGCGACTACTTCAGGTGGTCCCTATGGTGCATCAATTGCTACAGTCACTGGTGGTGCTACCACATATACCGATACTCTACTAACCAATGGGGTAACATACTATTATGTAGTTTCGGCAACAA
>JAOUKW010000417.1 GCA_029882335.1 Candidatus Heimdallarchaeota archaeon
AATAATTCGGGAGGTGTTGCTTTACTTACCTCGTCTATAACTACATAATCGAATTTTCCGTATTTCTCATAAAATGTTTTTTTACCTGTATAATAACACGTTGCACCAACAACATTTGCAATTTGTACATATGTATCCTTAATATCATTTAAATCTTGTAATTCTCTATTTTGTATCTTTTCTAACCATTTATTCCTCAGATTTATCCACTTTATATGGTCATTATTTAGTATATGTTGGTTATCCTCATACCAAATGCGTATTAATTCATCATAATCAGAGATGGATTCATCAACTGCATTAATTAAATTTAATATTTCTCTTTTTTGAGTATTTATATTTTGTTCTCTGCCTGATAGCTTTTCTGTTATTGAAATATTAGTATTCGATAGTTCTCTTAAATTTTTTTCTAATTCCGTTTTTGTGCGTATTAGTCCTTTAGTTTCTTGTATTTTATTTGCTCTGATAATTTCATATTTTGCTATTTCGGCAATTAGCTTTTCTTCATTTTCATTTTTATTTTGCATTAATAAATCTTCTATATTTTCAATTGTTAGGAATAATTGTTGTATATAAAATTGAAATTGCTTGATGATATTATTGTAGTTCTCACTTGGTCTTAATGAACCGAGTAATTTGTCAATATTTTTTACATTATGGAATATCTCTTCTTTTATATTAGTGCTACTATTGATTAATTTATTTAATTCATCTAATTTTTCAATCCACAAAGTTGAACTAACTGATTTTTCTATTTCCTTAATTGAATTTCCTATAATTTTTAATTGTTCACTATCTATATCATCCTCAATCATAAAAACTCGTTTTTCCAATAAGGACTGATATTCATCATACTTTTTTTTATCCAACAATATCTCAAAATTGGATAATTTGGATAATTCTTCTAATAAGACTGGTAGTTTCTGAGTTGTTACTAGTAGATTTTTCTCGTTTAATAGTTTCTTACTCAAATTAAAAATCCATTCATCAATCGTTAAAATCGAACTCTTTATATCATTATATTCTTCAAAAGTAAAATTTGATAATGCTAAATCTTTTGAATTATATAAATTCAACTTAGTAATCTCCGTATTACATTTGTTAATTTCATCATCACATTCATCAAGTAATTTATTACATCGATTTAAGTTATCCTTCCATAATTTTTCTTTATTTCTACATTCTGATAATTTTTTATTTAATGATGGTTGTTCATTTTTGTATTCTGAAATTATATCCTTTAATTTTCCTATCCTTTCATTTATAATTTTAACTCTATTCTCGTGCTTTACTTTATTTTCTATTGATTTTTCTACAGATATAAACCATGTATTAACCACATTCTTTTCAACAAATGGTAAACCGTCTTCGGTTACACTAGACCCAAGACGGATTGGAAGAATCTCCTTCTCCTGTTCCAATCTTGTTATTGCATTATCCACCGCTAAATTAGTTTGAGAAGCAATTAAAACTCGTTTACCTTCTTTTGCTGCTTGGTGAGCTAATTCTGCAATAATTGTAGTTTTTCCAGTCCCAGGTGGTCCTTGAATTAAGGTTATATGTTGATTTGACAATATTTTTTGTAATGATATTTTCTGCTCCTTATTTACGTTTATAAGTGGTTGCTCTTTGAATACATAATCTTTAAATGTGGATGATTTATTAATTTCACGGTAATCAAAAATGAAATCACCTAAATAAGGATTTTCGGACTCCGATAAAAGTAATCTTCTAATTCCTCCTTGTTGTACTTTATATACAGCTAGATCCATTATAATTGCATTGGATAAAAATTGATTTTCTAATTTATCCATAAAATAGTTCATAGCTCGTTCTTCATTTGATTTAAATTTCTCAATAAAGATATTGTCCAATTCGATGGTGATAGCTTTTATAATCATATTAGAAGGACAATTAGATTGTATTCTCTTTTCATGAACTTCATTTACTTTATCACATTTACCAAGGTTTGGTATTGTTGGATCGATATTACTTAATTCATCAATATCCCACAAATATTTATCTTTGCTATCTTTTTCAGGAAATATGCTGATATATGATTGATTTTTAAGTGTCTTTGTGTAGTTTCTAGGAACAAACACATATAATTTAATTATTCCTTTTGATAGATTTACTTCTTTAACATTTGAGATTTTAACACAATATTGATCATTTTCAACATCTTTAATCATATAATTCAAATATGAATTCCATGATTCAGATCTTACTATCAACTCTCGTCTCCTTCTAGGTATGCTATATATCGATGAATAGTCTGCATGATTAATTCCTTCAACCCAAGGGTTCATATAATTTACCAAATCTATTGAAGGAACCATTCCATGGTATGCACCTTTATTATTTTTTGGATTCAAATATTTTCCAAATATTAGACGTTTAATTTGTAACTGCTTACTCCCTTTTTTACCAATCCATAATTTTATATGGAATTTAACTATACTTCCATCAATAACATATTTTTTATATTCCATGGAGTTTATTAGTGGATAAACTTCATATTCTAAATTATCATCAGAGGTGGTTAAATTGGATATTACTATATCATTTCTTAATCCTATGTTAAAATATGTTTGAAAAAAAGCAGTAATTACTTCAGTCTTTTGATTTGAACAATGCTCGATAATTTTATTCAATTCTTCATATTTGGAGATGGTATCTATAAACGAATTAAAAGATCCATCTCTCCAACTACCCATGTAATTTCTGATTGGATTATAATCCCCATGAACAAAATGAAAAGTCCCTGTAAAAGAATAATCAGGTTCAAGTTCTGTCGTAATCAAAATATTATCCTCATATAAACATCGGAGACTGGATAGCACTCCTCCACGCTTGTTGGACTAACTGAGTAAATGCAGCTAGTTTATCTGCATAGTGCAATGGTAGTGGTTGACTAGTTGGTCTTGGAGACTCCCAGCACAACATAGACAAGGAAATAACCTGTGCTAATACCTTATCCTTAATTTCTTCCGTAGTAAAATCCTCATTATTTTCCATCAAAGTGTATAAAACTGGTTGGGGGGTACCCTGAACTGCATTTGAAGTGACAACCATGAATTCATTATTTGGTAGGGGTTTACCATCCAAGATAACAGGAATATCATAATTTATTCTTTTTCCATCATCAATGATGTGTTTTGGAAAGATACGGTATGGATTTTCTTTTCTCACTGCAAAAAACACCATATTCATCCCAAATTCAGTAACATACTTTTTCCATTCTGGTACTTCCTCTTTACATGTTTCAGGAGAGCCATCTCGTAATATCACCACATATTCTAGTTTATCCTTGTATTTTCCTTTTATTTCCCTTAATAGATCCGGAGCTAATTTAGATACATCAATTTTATCATGTTTGGTAGAATCCAGTGGTGTAGACGCACCAGTAACATAAATTCCTTCTGGTGTAACCGCTGAAACTCCTGCACTTGCAGATGGTTTATCACTACTGGAGTCTCTGGCTTTGTCCAGACCAATAATCATTGTATTATCTAATATCTTGGGTAAAAGATGATAAGGTTGACCTCCGGTTTTTGCAATGAGTTGTGGAATAAGGGTTCGTACTATAGTTCGATTGCTTTGTCCTCTTTTTAATGTATTAGTTTTAACAAACTGAACAGGTAATCCCTTTTCTTGGGTGAATTTCTGTTTGATATTTTTATAGGAAAATCCTTTACTAA
>JAOUKW010000418.1 GCA_029882335.1 Candidatus Heimdallarchaeota archaeon
GAATAACTGCTCTCATTATATACTCAACTCAATTTACTAACTTAAATAGAATCATTCAATCAATGAATACATTACTATTCTTTTGCCTCAATTCTCTAAACCAATTGATCTCCTTCTGTAATCCTTCACGGATTGTTACTTTGGGATCATAACCCAATATTTTTCGAGCCTTTTCTATATTTGCTCTTGTATGAAGCTGATCTCCCGGTCTACGTGATTTTATGATTATTCTCGTCTTTTCTTTCATTAATTCTTCAACAATTGAAATCGTATCTTTATTTAGATATTCTACATCCGATCCTATATTGAATATCTCGCCGAGAACCTTCTCTGTTTGATTCATTACTAGTATCATACCATCAATAATATCATCAATGTAAGTATAACTTCTAGAATGATTTAAGCTTCCCTCAAATAAGTTAAATTCTGAATTATATAATATCGAATTAATTAATTGTGGATAAAGTTTTTCAGGTCTTTCCCGAGGTCCATAAACGGAAAATAACCTTAGTGAACAGACTGGGAGATTGTATTGTCTATAATAAGATAATACTAACTGTTCCGCTGCTAATTTAGTTACTCCGTAATTAGATGCTGGTTGGGGTGTTGTCGTTTCATCTCCGTCGACATTTAAGCCATATATGGATGAAGTAGATCCATAAACAAATAATTTTAAATTTTTTATTTTTCTTGATGCTTTCAGCATTTTATGTGTTGCAATGATATTATTTTTAACATAATCATCAAATGAAACCGTTTTTGACAGACCTGGTTGAGCTGCTAAATGAAATATATAATCTACATCTATAATTTTTTCAGATACGTCATCAACAGATAAGTCTGCCCGATATAGTGATACCCCCAGATCGTTCAAGAACTTTGCATTAACTTCCTTTATTTCAGAACTATAATTATCCAGAAAATTATCTATCCCCACTACTTGATGACCTAATTCAATCAATTTTTTAGCTAGATTTGTGCCAATAAAACCTGCACAACCGGTAATAACAATTTTCAATTGTATATCCTCTATAAGATTTGTAGTTATTAATTTTTATGAATTAAGCAGTAATCTCAAATAAATTCATTCATAAAATTAAGTAATTTTACAACTAATAGAATTTGATATAAAAAAGTCTGGGGGGAGGGAGAGGGAGTCTCAAAAAATAATGAAACTCCCTATATATCTATTGAATTTAGTATATTTAAACTAATTGAAATAAAAACTCACTATAGATAGTAATATTTTTTGGATTTAATAAAATGTACACCTTGCAATAAAAAGTGATACAACGATATGTTCGATTTTCATTTATTTAGAACAACATATCAAAAGATATGTTAGTAGTATTAAATCCCTGTAAATATTTTTTAATCTTAATCAATTACGAAAAATGCAAGATAAAACAATATTCTCATAGTAATATTTTAATTCAGTTTTAATAAAATATTGTTAATGAGCTTTTTGTATGATACTCAATTGTACAAATTATTTGAAGAATATCAAAATCAATTGTTTGAAGGAAACCCCGTTTTTGCATCTGTTTTAGGTATACGTGATTACGATCATGAATTACCTAATATGAGTAAAACAGAACTAGAGTTAAGAAACAAAAGGGATATTTCTTTTTTAATGGAACTTGAAAAATTAAACACCTCAAACGAATTAGACGAAAATATCGATTTAGAGATATTTAAATTACATTTGAGTTCAAATAATTTCACATTTAAGGTGTTGAAAAATCATGAATGGGATCCCCTATTATATATTTCTCTGATTGGTCAAAGTCTTAATATATTGTATGATCGTGTTCGACAAAATCCGATTGAAAGGGCAAAGGCTATTTTTAGCCGCTTATCAAAAATTCCCATTTTGGTACAGCAAGCGATTATTAACCTAAATTCTTGTCCTGCACTTCATAGGATGACCGCAATCGATCAAATAAATGGTTTGATAGATACAATTCAAATTAAAATTTCTAAATTTCTTGAGGAAAATCGTTTATTTCATGACACAATTACAAGGTCTGTAATAAATTCCTTGAATGTACTAAAGGAACATATTAATTCCCTTTCAAATAATGAAATAGATTTCAGAACTGGATTGGGATTATATGAGCAAGGATTATATTATGTATTAGGTTTAACATTAAATGTAGAAACAATAAAAGATCGATCTGAACGCGAAAAACAACGTGTTTATCAGGAGATGGTTCGATTATCCAAAGAATTAATTATGGAAAATGGTTGGAGTGTCAATGAGAATATGAGTAATCGAGATTTAGTTAAGTTCGCTGTTGAAAAAATAGGAGAAGATAGATTGGATTTTGATTCTTGGATTTCATATATTGAAGGAATATTGGGTGATTTAACAAGTTTTATTAAAATGAATAATAATATTATTGATCTCGATGATAGTAAAAAATTACTAGTTGAATTAACTCCTGATTGGATGAGAGGGGTTGCCATTGCATATTTAAATCCTCCTGGTCCTTATGAGGAAGGAAAAGATGCTAAATATTATATTTCACCTCCTCTTTCATCTTGGTCAGAAGAAAGAATAAAGGGGCATGTTCGAGAATATAATCGAGAAATGTTAAAAATTTTAAGTATTCATGAGGGGATTCCAGGTCACTTTGTACAATTATATTATCATAACCGATGTAAATCACCAATAAGAAGGTTAATTCGTAATGGTGCATTTGTTGAGGGATGGGCAGTGTTTACAGAAAAAATAATGTTGGAATCTGGTTATGAAATTAATAATAAAGCCTTGAAACTTCAGGGATTAAAATTCTATATGCGTACTATTATTAATGCAATTATAGATCAAGGGATACATGCATATAATATGAATGAAGAGGAGGCAGTTCGCATGATGATAGAGGAGGGTTTTCAAGAAGAAGCTGAAGCAAAAGGAAAATGGAATCGTGCATTATTAAGTAGATGGCAATTAAGCACTTATTTCGTAGGATATCAAGTTTTTAATGATCTACTTTTGAAATATACTGGAAAATTAAAACAAAAAGAATTGTTGACAGAACTGCTTAATCACGGTTCTCCTCCAGTCTATATTTTGGATAAAATATTAGAAGCTAAATACAATTAATTATTTTATTGATCTGATATTGGTTTATCTGCTTTAAACCCGAGTATTTTTAATGTCATAGGTAAGAAATCATATTCTTTTATATTTGAGATATCCGCAATATTCATAACATAACTAGTTGTTTCTTCTCGTAAAAATTCATTTCTAGCATGGAATCCCACTAATTCATCATATGCAGTTTCAAAATCTTCCCTTGAAGTGTGTGCTGAAATTGTAAATCCATCTAAATTCTTCTCAACAAAAAAGAATGGAGAAATGGTTTCTCTTACTTTATCTATTGCCTCCATTCTAATCTCTTTAGATATTCTTGGACTATATTGCATGTATGAAAAATTCAGAACATTTAATCCCAATTTCTCAAGATTTGGAACTACTCTTGGAAAACAAATTCCTTTAGATAAGAACTTTCTCTTTGCATTTGCAACAGTATTTCTAGAAACTCCTATATTTTCGGCTATTAATGTGTCCGATTCTTCCGGATATTTAACCAAACCTACTAATACCTTTCTTTCAGCTCTTGTAAGTTTAATTCTATTTACTCTACCGGTGGGTATTGTCTTTCGTTCTTCATATTTTTGAG
>JAOUKW010000419.1 GCA_029882335.1 Candidatus Heimdallarchaeota archaeon
ACAATTATTCGATATTGATATTGAATTATCACAAATGTTAATTAAAGAATTAACTCGTGATTTAACGATTTTACGTGACAAGAGAGAGGTAACATTGATTGAATTTTCTAAATTAACACTACTTCAGTTAGTTATTGGAAGTAGGAGATTTTCTCGACTTGCTGTGCGAGAACTTTTAACAATTTTAGAAAGCCATCCAACAATCGCATCAGAAACCTGGAATATATTAATTGCATTTGATGCAGGATTAGTAGGAATAGAATTAGTTACAAATTTTTCATTCAATAAAGCAGAGGAAATAATTCGTAAATCAAATATACTAAGATTCACAGGTTCTTACTATTCCACAATAACAAAAATATTACAATGTTGGAAAGAAGGAGATAAAGCAGAAATATCAAAAATTGCAGGTACTATCCTTCCTGAAGAAACATTAAGGAAATTCGATAGAATAGAATTAGCTAGGAAATTAGACAAATTAAAGATGGTTCAACTATCTACACTTGCAGATTCTTTGGGTAAAGATGTTGAAACTGTCGAAAGATTAATCACTGAATTAATAGTAAACGATGAACTACATGCAGAAATGAAACTTATTGACTCAAAGATGTATTTAGTTGCTTTAGAAGATTAATTTAACAAGTATCAAAGCTTTACATCAAGTGTTATTTTCTCTACAACATCATCTAGTATTTTTGCATCAATATCAACACCAGTTTTTATACCAGAATAATAATCAGAGCTAATTAATTCTTCATCTAAGAATTCAAGAGAACTCTCAAATAATAAACTATCAATTGCATCACCTAATCCCCTAACTAAACTATTCAATCTAACAAAATGTCTGTCTGATGCATCTTTCAGTAGATCGAAAAGATATCCTAGTCGGTGTAGACAAATTTCGATTATTTTTTGTTGTTTTTCATCAATATACAAGTCCCTTTCTGATTTAGTAAATGCAACAAAAATAAAGCCTGAAGGAGTCCTATCAAAAAAAATTCTCCTTTGGTTTAATCCAATGTCTGTTAATTTTCCCTTCAATGAAGTTTTAACAAAAATCTCTATTGCAGAGAAAAATCCAGCCATTAATGTGGTATCAAGACCTTCTGGATCATCTTCCTGATAGTATCGAGCAAATAAAGGAACTCCAGAATTATCTAGTATATATATTCCAAACAAGGGTACTAGATTTAATTCTTCATTAGTCACACATGATACTTTACATTCATATTATTAAATGATAGAATAATATTATGTTTCAAAGTTTTATAATTTATTTTGAATAAAATAATTACAAATCAAAATATCAATAATTTATTATTAATATTAATTTACACGTACCAAAGTTTCAAATAATTATAATTTTAAATGAAATTATAACAATGACAAGTATTTTAAACCCACTGAAAGACATGTACAAAAGCATTATAATTAAAAAAGAAGTTGATGAAAGTGAATTTAGTTATTTTTGGGATTATATCCCGGAAGAAGAAATCGAGAAAACGAATATAACAGATGAAATAAATGAATTACTCAATCTTCAGTTAATAAAATCAGTCAGATATTTATCTTTTGCAAGTTTAGTGGGTCTGATAATTACAGTATTTGTTGGATCTATATTAATTCAAATTATATTTTCCGGATTAGCACTATCTTTCAGCCTGATACATACAATATTGGTGAAGAACCATATTGAAGAACCAATGTTTCATACCTATGAAAATATCTATCAAATAAACAAAGGAAATCTTAGCGGGACTCAGGATTTACATATCGAAAAGTTAAATACACCAATCCTTGTTGAATTTGATCTAATGAGATCTTATTTTCTTAATATTTATAAGAGCATGAAAGAAAGTAATTCAGAAGTAGAAAGAAGAGCAAATCAAATAGAATTACAAATTAATAATTTTGAGGCTGAAATAACTAGAATTACAAATTATGTTAACCATGCATTGACAAATGAGCTAGTTTACCATAATTTATCAAAACAGATCGAAATTACCTCGAATGAGATAGATCAATTAATTAATTCATTTGACGAAACTTTAGAAGAAGTAGATCGAATTCTTATTCTAACAAAATCCATGTCTAAACAAACTTCACTTCTATCACTTAATGCAGGAATTGAAGCTGCAAAAGCAGGTGAAGCTGGAGTTGGGTTTGAAGTTGTTGCGACCAACCTAAATCGTCTATCACATCATGCAAGTGATTTATCTTTTGATGTATCAGATATCACAAAAGAAATCAATAAAAAGGTTCGTCAATCAATTTTAATCTTAACTGCAACATTAAACGAACTTAGAAGTGAATTAAATACAACACATAAATTAATTACCTCTGTTGAAAATGATCTTACAGATAGTTCAAGAAATTTAGAAGCGATATTTAATTTAAATAAACAAATTAGCCAGATACTCACAGATACTGAAAAATATTTAATCAAAATTCAATGATGTGTAAATGAATGAACTTGATGAGGATCTATTAAAAGATCTAATTTACAACCAAAAGATTATGGTACTTGCAATAATCAACATTTTAAGAGTCATGATTGTTACTCTTACATATTTTATAACATCAAATAGTTATGTTGTAGCATTTATAGGGAGAGAGTTTTCTGTAATTGATAAAATATTGTCTATATCATTCATTTCAATTAAAATAACCCTTGCAGTTGGAATAGAGATATTCTTTTCAACAAGATGGGATTCTAACGAAAATCTATCCTCAAATTCAATTTCCAGGCTATTTCAATTTTCCATCTCTATGTTAATAGCAGAAATTTTATTTTTTATAATAGTACGATATACAATTATTGAAACCCAAGATATCAATTTTTTGAAATTACAGCTTACAGACCAATCCATGTTGACTTTTGTTGTTAATGGATATACCAATTATATTTTACCGGTGGTAATATTCTACACTATTGCAATGATAATTTTGATTTATCCTAGAAATGACATAAATCAAAAAAGAATGGAAACTATTTCCATTATAATGTTTATAAGAACAATACTGCTTCCTATTTGAATAAAATTGATTTGTGAAGTCCGGTATTTTCTTGGTATTTCTTCAGTAACTCTATTTAATAAATACTTTATATAATATTATAAAATTAATGACTGAAGAATTTTCTAAAATGTTAAGAGTATTTGAAAAGATAGGGGATGTGTCTGAAGATGTCCCTTTATACAAAAATGGCAAACCAAGTAAATTTGTAGGATCGCTGAAATCATCAACAGGGTCAAAAAATATAAACATGGGATTATTGCATTATGATTGGAATAGAAGTATTGGTGTTGATAAAATTACTCAAGCGATGAGACTAAGTGAAAAAGCAGGATTTGACGGCGCGTTCATTGTTGGTAAGAAATTTTCCAGATCAGCAGTAGAACAGGCCTATAGAATTAATGAAACGTCGGATAAAAGAATATTTCTAATGGATACAGAGGAAATATCAACAGCGTTTTCAAAGTTACCGTAATTTATATTTCTCCCCCATATATAACAAATTCATTAAGTACATACGATAATATGAAATTAAGACATTTTGCAGTAGAAATACAAGAAACAATGGAAATGTTAGAAAAAACTCTTTCAGCCGGATATAACTGTTTTTATTGGCGCTTAATGGCTTATTGCTGAATATTC
>JAOUKW010000420.1 GCA_029882335.1 Candidatus Heimdallarchaeota archaeon
GTGCTAATAATGTTACATACTCATCATTTGATAATGATAGTTTTGATAGTTTATTATTAATTTCTGTATTGAGTCTGATTTGGGATGTAATTCTTGTAATGTAATCTTCTGGTTTTCTAAACTGAGAGGACAAAGGTACATCTAATTCATGTGCAAGTCGTAATATATTTTTATTTGTGACTCTATGCCCAAAATCAGCAAATCTTTTGATAACTTCTGAAAATTTTATAGGAGTTTTTTCCCCTTCTTCTCTGATAATTTGTAGAAAACAAAGTGCAACTAATAAAATATGATTGGTAAACTTTTTACCCGATTTTACATGTTTCCAATAAATATATAGTGTTCTATTTTTAATATCTTTTGAGAGATTGAAGGAATTAAATACCCTATTGAACGAAATCATTGTTCGAAGATGTGTTGCATTACCATCTATTCTTGAACGATTATGATGAAACTTGATTAATCTTTGATACTTTGAGATTACTTGATTTGAGAGTTTACTTCCTCTGGTTCCTCGTAAAAGTCCCGATGAATATCCAATTTGAGAACCTAATGATCCTACAAAATCAATACTTTTGCCAATCGAATTTTGTAACGTATTTTCTGTTTCACTAATGCTGGATCTATAATCAACATAATCCTTGGTTTTTGTAGTGCCACAATCTGTACAGACAACAAATCCTTCAAAATTAGTATCATTGGTAGAATTACAATTACTACATGAAAATAATTCTTTGTTTAAAAATTCAGTCATAATTAAATAATACGGTGAAATCTAAATTAGGAATCAGGAAAAAAATAATCCATTTAAAGTATGATTCTGTTAATTTAACATAACTTATAGTAATCTTAAGTGTATGATTTAACCTCCAAGAGCTAGATGAAAGTAATTGTTATATCCAATTAAGATTAATCAAAAAACAAACACATTGTTTATGAATTATCATATTTCTACATTATTATGTACAAAAATAATCATAAGAAAGAATTAATTTGGTTGTATCTATCAACATTTTTGCTTAGAACGGGTTTTGGTGGATCAATAATATTATTTGATTGGACGTTAGTTTGGGCAATAGAAAATTCACTGGGTGGAGATCAAATTGCAAGTAGTTTCTCTATTTTATTAATTTCTATTTCTGCAATAACGTATTATATTGCAGAAATCATAATGACTGGATATTATGGGAAAAAATCTGATAAAACTGGTGCAAAACCTGTAATTATGTATGCAACATTCGGTTCAGCGTTGGTTTTAATCTTATATTTTCCAGCATCGTTAATTTTTGCTTCAACATACACCGTTGGTGTAGTTTTCTCTTTAATTTTGTTGACAATATATCTTGCAGTTATTCACTTTGTTCATGGTATATTTGCATCAGCCAAAGTAGCTCCATCCTTAGGGTTTATTAATAAATATTCTGATGATTCCAATAGGTCTTTACATATGGCATGGTATGATAATGCGATATTATATGGAAGAGCTGCAGGTATATTATTTGGTGGATTTCTATGGATTATCCTAAAAGTCGATCATACGTCATCATTATCTATGCAATCAGTCGCTATTGCAAAAACGTATCCTATATTATCAATTTTATTGTTGTTAGCCCTTGCAATGATTTATTTTGGTTTATCAAGCATTGAAGGAAATAATGAGGAAATTCATTACTCAATAAAAGAAGATACTCGTATTGCATTAAATATCATGTTACAACCGGAAAGAAAGAAACTACTTTTACCATGGATTTCAATTGCAGCATTACTTGGGTCTGCTTCATTATGGGGACCAACTGTGAGTTTTATACTATCCGAGGATGCAGGAGAACATCGAGGTTACGAAGCTTTATTACCCATATTAATTATTCTTATTGCACTTGCTTTACCAGCTCCTCTGTGGGGTGTATATGCTGATAGAAATGGCAACGTGAAAACCTTAAAGTTGGGTTTATTAGGAATGCCAATTTTTGGAATTTTGGGGTTACTTATTGGTTATCCGTATTTTCATGATGATATCTCAATAGGAAATATCAATTTATTATTATCCCTAGTTCCGGCTGCTCTATTTTTCTCTGCATTAATTCCTGTATTAATGAGTGCTTTGGGTGATACTGCGGAGGAAACACATGGAGAAGTAATGAGTGGATACCATTTTATTATTGCAACTGGTGAAATAATTGGAATATTAGGTGGTGGAATCGTAATAGGTTTATTCTCAATTATTCAAAATTTAACAGGTATATTTGGTGTGGGTAGTGATGGCTACAAACTATCAATATTAATTGGATTCGGATTTTTTGAAATATTACTAGTATTTGGAATGATATTTGGTATCCTAAAACTTCAAGAAGGTAAATAGACTTATTTTAATATTTTATAAGTTCTAACTACTCCATCTCCTAACGAATATTCCGATTGTAGGACTAATTTGTCGAAGTTTAGTTTCAAAGGTGTTCCATTTTCAAGTTTTTTTGTACTTTGATAAACTCTTAACATATCCATAAATCCTGAGTTTACAAAGCTATTCATTAACATTGAACCTCCTTCAATCAGGACTGGTCTATAATCTTCCTTTGTATCTAAATATGAATTGATATCATTGAATACCTGTGAAAAACTTATAAATTCAATTTTTTTAATTTGATCATATTGGGATGAATTATTTGTAATCCAAATTGTTGGATAGAATTCCTGATCTTGAAAAATTAATAGTGAATTTGGGCATCTTCCTCTTCTATCAAATAAAATTCTGATAGGTTGTTTTATCTTTGTATTTTGAATATATCTTTCTTTAACCAATAATCTTGGATTATCAATTAAAGCAGTATTTGAACCTATGATTATTGCAGAAGAATTATTTCTTATATTATGAACCTCTATCCAATCTTCATTATTTGATAATTCTGTTTTTTGATTTTTTTTACTTACAAAACCATCTTCTGATATTGCTATATTTCCATGCCATAGTCTCTTGGTTGCCATATAGAATTCTTCCTCCTATACCACTCACTATTTATAATATAATCATATATGATATCTTTGTTATTGTAATTTTGAAAGTTAATTTTGATAAAATTACTACATCCTATTTTTATTCCCCAGTTCACTTTACCTACCTTTGCACCATTTATTGTAGCCATTTTCAAAACTTTTAATGGTAAATTAATTTGTCGGTTTATTAATCTCATCTCTTGAATAAGGTTTAGCTCATTTATCATTGCATTATCAGTTCCTATTGCAATATTGATTCCTTCATCCATTATTAATTTTAATGGCGGAATACCTACTTTAGTGAAGATATTTGATGATATACACAAAATTGCCGATATTTTATTTTTTTTCATTACCATAATATCGTTTTCATCTGCATGTGTTAAATGAACTATACTATCTACATTAAGATTTTTGATGGACCAAATAATATCTGATTCAGAATATTCATTGATCCACTTTTCACGTAAATTATAATCTTCTGAGGCATGTATTTGTATATTTTTATTCATCATTTTACCATCTTTGGCGACTTGAATTAGTTCTTCTTCTTCTAATACTATTACATCTCTAAAACCAATATGAGCAAAATTTGGTATTTGGTTTATTGTTGTTTTCGTGGGTCTACACATAGGGATATAATAGTTCTTGTAA
>JAOUKW010000421.1 GCA_029882335.1 Candidatus Heimdallarchaeota archaeon
TAATGGAAAATACAATGGTTTGGCAGTTGATACTATTAATTTAACTGAAGGTATGAGTGCCCGAATATTCTTTACCGTCGGAGGTCCAAACATCGCGTCTAATTTCCACTTGATTGGTGAAGTTTGGGATAGAGTTTACTATGAAACAAATGCAAATCCTATGTTGGATGCAGAAACAGTAATTGTAGCACCCGGAAGTGCATTAATGATTGAGATGGACTTTGAATTGAGGGGAATGTATATCTTAGTAGATCATGCATTATCACGGACATTCGATAAGGGTTGTCTGGGTATAATATTTGTAAATCCATAGGCAAATTTTAAATAAAACCGTCTAAATCATCTAATAATATAAATTAAAAATAAGATTATCAAAATAAAATATTCAAATACTAAAATAATAGTGATAATATTACCAAAAATAATAATACTAATTATATCAAATATAAAATCAAAGAATATTATTTAACTAACAATAGCACTTGTTTTAAACCATATTCGTAGAATGTATTGCTATTGTTCATTTACAAGTACTACAAATTATTCATAATATCAATCACATTAAATATATTATCATTCGCAGGATACTTACCGTGGTTGAAATCAATACTGGTTAATTTACTATTTTACTATTTTTACTATTATTAACTATGACTTCGATCAAATCTAAAACATGAGCATAGGGAAATAGAATTGTTGGAATGATAATTTCAGTATTCTCATTATCCAATAGTATAATTTCTCTTACTGCAATAACTTGATCTTCTGAAATTCCAAGTACTTTAATCTTTTTAATTTTAATTATTGAACCTAAATGAATTTTTTTCGTATTAAATACAGATTTGCAGTGTAAAGTATTCTCTACTATCTTCAGTTCAGCACTCAATATCCTAAATTCTATCATTCCAACTCCCAATAATAATGCATATCCTATGAGTATATACACAATATTTGATAAATAAAACAAGAACAAAACTGATACTGAAGTATAAATAAAAAAGATTAATATGCTGATGATTTTAATTTTAACTTCTGGTGTAGATCTAAATTTATTCTTGGTAGTTATACCAACTTCTTCTTTATTATTCACAATAATTGGAATTTACCCTCGATAATCTTGAATTTTTTTATAGAGTTAGTGAGATTCCAATCTTTATTCCTATATGAATCACGAAACTCAGTGAAATTATCATTAGATACAATAAAGCATTTTCTTCTATTTGCCTCTTCAATTATAATTTCATCATCATTTACTCCTCCGTCCACCTCTCGTACCCAGTCCAAATTAATCATTCTAACTAGGTCTATAGTTGAGTCTATCGAGTGTCTTAAGGCCCCTGAAATGTAGATGATTGGATCAAAACCTTGTTTTTGTAAATATGCACGAGCAAGTTTAATATTATTTACATTTGCGGGTTCTCCATTATGATAAGCAATATTATTACCATCTACAACACAAGGCGAGTACTTCTCTTTTTGAGGTGTCTTTTTTCTTTGGGTATTTCTTTGACTACTCAAATCTGTAGCTTCTTCAGGATGCTTTCGTAAAATATGTGTATTTAAATCATCCCCGGTAAGCTCTCTTTTCTTACAAAAAGGACATGAAGGCATGTTTAATCATCCTAAAAATTCTTGAAATTTAACTATTTTTTCATGTGCTTACTTTTATTAAAATTTTTTCTGTAAATAATTGGAAATTTTCTAATCCATATCAACATCTGACATATGATAAATTAAAATATTGAAAATTGATCAGTTTAATCCTATGATATTTCATATTAAATCATTCATAAACAAATTCCTCCAATCTCACATCTTCACCTTACTACTATGACCAAATACTGAGTAATTTGTGATCCTATTTTGTTATTATCGAATTGACAACCTGTTGATTTTTATTAAAATATTTGTGTATTTTGGAGCTATCAGATATCACAATCCCTATCATCGAATTTCCAATAAATTTAACTAATTTATACTCGGAAAAATAATTGAAAATTATTCTTCTGCTTCTTCTAAATTAAAGAAATGATATAATAACGCAAAAAGCAGGGATACACCAGCTGCAATCATAAGTGATACTTTAATTGTTTCAAATTCCATTTTCTAAATTAATCTTATACAGGGTGTCTTTAAATATTCTCAATTAAACAATCCAATCAGTATCAATATGTCTGAATAATACTTATTTTTTCCAATCTATCCAACGTTACAAACTTTAATTTTTTATTCTAATAATGCATAAATGACTTAAGGACAATTTTTTTGTCATTTTGTATATAAAGAAATGGCAAATATTATGTCTACGGGTCTTGCCTCTGTAGCTTAGTGGTATAGCGTTACATTGGTACTTGTATTCTTTTATACTTGGGATACTACACAAAAATGTAAAGGTCGCGGGTTCAATTCCCGCCAGGGGCTCTTTTTGTTATATATCTGTCAATAATCATCGTGTATGAACATATAATATTTAATTATTAGTTATTTTTACGATGTTTTAAACAAATCAGCCTTCTTTTTTGTTATTATGCAATATACTTGTGATTATTAAGTCAAGAACAAATTCAGTAGATTGGTTCGACATATTTTGTTATTCGTTGATTATTATGTCTGATAATTTTTTAATATGGATTTTTTGTTGTAATCTAGTTTTGATATCTATTGAGGATATTTATTAAGATTATCTATTCTGGATTATTCTAGATGTCTATGCTGGAGTTTCTTCTTCTTGTTCTCTGCAAAAAGCTCTTCCTTCTTCTGCTTTCCACATTCGATAGATGGTTAGTCCTGGAAAGAATAACCACGGAAAGTTAAGAAGCAGTACAATTCCCAATTTTGGTGTGGGATATTCTCCCCATATTTCTTCTCCCAATATAATTAATACATTAGTCATGATTGATGATGCCCAAAGAAAGCTGGGTACTCTGATCCATTCTTTTCCTTTGGTGTAAGCATAAATGGCAAGGATGTAGAATGGTCCAAAAAATATTGAATCAATCCAGATTGTCATTTTCCACCACATAGGTCTTGCTATGAGAACGGGATCATAATTGTAACCGTACCAATGGATGATATCTACAGCAAATTTTGGTGGCCATAACGGATAATCGAAATTACTTGGGTCTTTAATGATATTTTGTTCTATATCAATTATGTAGGTAATGAATAATATATTTATCCAGTAGAAGAATAATAGTGCGATATCTATTTTTCTTTCTTTAAGTGGAATGATTTCTGTTTTGAGATTTTTATTATTATTTTTTGGTTGGCTCATGACTTTCATGTTGATGTTAATTATTTATGATGTTGTTTTTAATAATATTTATCCAATGAAAAATTCATGAGTATTGTTACAATTGTGTTGGATGAATTTCTATTCTGTAAGGAGTTAAATTAAATCAATCCCAATGCTAATGAAATTGAAATGGCAAGGATATCAAATAAATAGATTAATCCAACAACTTTTGCCTGTTTTGATGTATCATTCATATCATATACCCAGAAGCTGATTAGCATAAAATGAAGGTATCCAAAAACCATTATTACGACAAATCCGATGGGGTTGTTATTCCAAAACCAATATTCCCAGAGAAGGGCTCCTGATGCATGGTCTAATTTGTACGTACAACGAAGGATAAATA
>JAOUKW010000422.1 GCA_029882335.1 Candidatus Heimdallarchaeota archaeon
AAGTAGCAATAATTTAAAAGTAAAATCCACTCTACGTACTTTAGACATCGTATATCTTTAAATGTATCAATAAGGATTAAATCAATTTCTAGTGTTGTACTACTTGATCGATGGAAATGATAAAAAAAATTGGTATTTTTTGAGTGAAACTAAATTTTTCTACGATTTTGTAGTACGTGTTGTAGTAAATTCAAACTTTGAGGGTGGAATTAACTGAATTTTGATTATTTGTATATTTCGTTATTATCATATTTTTATTTTGGTTTTAAGAAATCAGATCCTTTTAAAAACCATCCTAGCGCAAATGCAGTAACAGCAAAATTCTCAAACCAGTATGTTAAATTTGATTTTAATATTGCTGTATCCAAAGCAATCAAGACTAAGAAGAATATTACCAATATACCTAGTACCTTGAAAATCTTATTTCTTATGGGATAACTACTCTGTGAGAAGTTAAAGAGTAACATAACACCCATAGCACCCAAGAATATGACTGCTGAAATATAATGAATTATACCTGATTGATCTGGTGTCGCATATTGTGGACTTGTGGGGAATACAGCAACAGTGATGGATGCAATACCTCCAATTATACTGGTTAAATCATCTCTTTTACCCTTGTGTCCCTTGTATAAAATCAATACAATTCCGATAAAAATTAGTGTTGCCATGAATATAATTCTAATTATTCCTCCTGCATGATAATAGTCGCTGATAGATGGTCTTGCATTCACCACAGTATTGCCATCAATTGTAGTTAAAATGATTTCTAATAACCAAAGAAACCATCCAAGAGTTAATCCTAACCAACCAATTAGTTTTCTTACTGATTTCTTTGTTCCCTTCTTTATGATTTTGAATCCGCGGATGTCGTCGTTCATAATATGTCTCCTGTTGGTTTTCACTATATTTGTATCTATATAAATTGATTCAATTTTGAGAAAGAAATTGGTGTATAAATAATTTGAATAGGTTAGGAAGTCTAATTTGTTGGAAAAATAAATAATGAGAGAGTGATTTCACTCTACAGTTACTGATTTAGCAAGATTTCGGGGTTTGTCAGGATCATAATCCTTTGCACAAGATGTATAATAAGCCATGAGCTGCATGGGTATACTATATGGTATGGTAGAACAAAATCTACTAAACCCACGTGGAACCTCAAAATAATGTGAAAGTACTTCTTTCATTTCTTCATCTCCTTCCTCGATTACACCAATTGTAATTGCACCTCTGGCTGACATTTCCTGCACGGAACCCATCATTTTTACTCGTGTATTATCATTTGGAATTGCGAAGACAACTGGATAATCATCTTCTACCAACGCAATAGGTCCATGTTTACTTTCTCCTCCGGGATATGCCTCTGCATGTACATAGCTAATTTCTTTCATCTTCAATGCACCTTCCAGAGCAATAATATGACCCGCACCTCTTCCAAGATAAAATGCCGATTTTTTAGTAGCAAACCATTTTGCAAGATCTCTAGATTTTGCCTCAGAGTGAGCTACCATATATTTAACTGCTTCTGGCATGCGTTCAATAGCTTGTGTGAATTCTTCCAATTCATCCTCACTTAATTTGCCATTACTAATTGCTAATTCCTTTGCTATTCTCCAAATTGCAAGTGCTGTTGATGTGAATGTTTTGGTAGCAGCAACACCGATTTCAGGTCCAGAATGAATATAAATTACCTCGTCTGAGATTGTGGTCAAGGTAGAACCTGTGACATTGACAACAGAGAGTATCTTAGCACCTTTTTTCTTGGCGTCTTTTATCGCCTTAATTGTATCTAATGTTTCTCCTGATTGTGAAACTGCGATGACTACTGAATTAGAATCGATAATATGAGATACGGTTTCCCACTCACTTGCTATACAGGGGACAACTATCTTACCGGAAAATTCAGGTATGGTGTGATAGGCAACCAAGGATGCGTAATGAGCAGTCCCTGCGGCAACTAAAACAACTTTATTTGATTGATTGATATGCTGTACAAATTTGGAAAATACATCATCTTGGGTTTTGAGTTGTGTCTTCATCACTTCTGGTTGAGAGTGAATTTCCTTGAGCATGAAATGTGGGAATCCTCCTTTTTGGGCAGCTTCTGCAGTCCAACTTATCTCATGTGGCTTGCGTTTTATTTCTTTGCCTGAGGGAATTAATTTAATTTGAAACTTTCCAGGTTCAAGAATTGCTAATTCATTATCACGTAGGATTACCACATCTCGAGTAAAGGGAAGAAATGCAGGTATATCACTGGCACAATACATTTCATTATCAGTAATACCAATTACTAGTGGATTATCCTTCTTTAATGCGTATATTCTGTTTGGTTCTGTTGTTGATGCGATTACCAGTGCATAGGTGCCTTTGATTAGTTGTGTTAAACTAACTATTGCATCATACATGGTCTTCCCTTCATCAAGAAGCTTGGATAGGTAGTGTGGAATAACTTCTGTATCTGTCTGAGAAATAAAGGTAAAACCATCTCGGATTAGTTGAGATTTAATTTCCATGAAATTTTCAATAATTCCATTGTGAATGACTACAACTTTACCATTATTAGAACTATGAGGGTGTGCATTGATTTGATTGGGAGGTCCATGGGTTGCCCATCTAGAGTGTCCAATGGCAGTGGATCCCATAATTTCTTTGAAATTCAATCGATGACCTACATCATTGATGTTTCCCTTGTCCTTAAGTACCGAGATACCATCTGAAGATATGAGTGCCATCCCTACACTATCATACCCTCTGTACTCCAATCGGGTAAGTGCATCAAATATTTCATGCCCTATTTTATCTGGTTTATTTTTTGTAATTCCAATAATGCCACACATAGTAATCCCTTTTTTATTTCTCAATTAAATGCTTATAGCACTTCACTTATGGTCATTGAGTATAACTGAATCTTAAATGGGAGAATGAGTATATAACTATTCCACTTTATTCCCGGAATAATAAGTAATTGGTTAGTTAATACTTAATAGTGTATATAAGTTGATTTAAAGAATATTTTGTTTTTATTGGCGGTAAATGAAGGTTTATTCAATTTTCTAAAACTAAAATCGCCTAGACATTAGCTAAACATCTGTATTCCTGAAAAAATGAAATAAAAAAATGCAATATTTAATATTTGTCCATATGCAGGTCAATGTAAATATCGCAAGAATCCAAATATTAATATATTTTCTATATCCAAAATCACAAATATTGTAGAGTAAAAAGTATGTGGGATGGTAAATTTCATTGATTTGAGTTTTCTATTCTAGAATTCCTAGTAAACTATAACACAATTTGTTTTTATATATTAAAGAGATTGTTTCATTAGAGAAGATCGGTGAGCAAGTGAACAATAAAAAAATTAAGAAAATCACCCTGATTGGAACGACTGGGTCAGGAAAAACAACATTTTTAAAAAATCTTGTGGGTGAGTTCAAAGGAGCAGAGGTAAATCGGCAGGTATCTTTTGAAGATAAGGTAGCATTAAGTACCTTTGATGTTGTCGATCGAAACCAATTTGAAAATTCTACTACCACAGTTAGTATGAATGTAAAAAACGTGATGTTTTTAGTAAATAGAGTAAATCAATTTCTTTATTTCCCTCTTATTAACAATACAATTGATTATGATATT
>JAOUKW010000423.1 GCA_029882335.1 Candidatus Heimdallarchaeota archaeon
ATTGTATGCAATACATAAACTGTAATTCTTATTTACCCTTACACTCAGAAAAAATAAAATCATCTGAAATTGTTAATACTTTCATTTGTAGTCTTGGTAAGAAATATGGGTTGTTTATATAGGAGGTAAACAAGTACGATATAACTTGTAGTATAATACGATGTGTATTTAAATACTGGAGTAAAGGATTATATTTATAACTAATACTAAATCAACTAAGTTCAAATGATCTGTTGGTACTTGGAATACTGTATTATGTCTAAAAACAGAGTATAGAGGAATCGAGATTAAAATTGATACATTGAATAATTAATAATAAAAAATCATGGTGATTAATATATAGTAAAATAAGTAGATATAACTAATAACATACTATTGATTATCTAGGATTGATATCGATGATGGGTTCATTTCATGAATTCAAATCTCTGCAAGATAAATTTCATTAATCAATCATACCAAAGAATGTATTAAATGAATCTGTATAAATATATATTTCAAATTTATTACCTGGATAGTCCACTAGAGAATGCTTTCGATTTAACAGATTTAATGCTGCAATTATTCTCCAACCTAATTGAGTATCATATTTCTTATCCTTGTATTTCAAAGCATCGTAAATGGATTGCATTAATTTTGTCTTAAATACTTTTTCTTTAACATCAAATAATTTATACATATCCTTGTGAAATTGAGTGATTGAATAGCTAAATTCATTTACTAATTGATCTGATCGTAAATATTGTCCCTCAGTGGTGAAATATTCTTCAAGAACGGATCTAAACACAGAGGAAGATTGAGTAGGTAAGTAATATTTGTCTTCGTTAATTTGATTGTAGAAGTAATCTAATGGATCATAATCCGCATCCAATAGGAGCTGATTAGTTTCATCTAAATTAGTAAAACTTAATTTATTTACATATCCATATTGATGATTGATAATATTAAAATCAGCAAATAGATTTACTATTTTATTACCATGAGGTGAATTTATAGTTCTACTATATTGATAAAAATTGGTGACTTTAGAAATCGCAATCATTGATAACATGATTTGATTCATAAATTCAAATGATCCTTCATCATGTGAATATATTTGATTAGTTAACATTTCCATCAGATTCATTAATCTCAATTGACCAACAGAAATCACTTCTCCATTTTTACCAGTTAATTTATCCACATTTGCTAATGATTCTAGTTTACTCGCTAGATACAGACTGTACATGGATTGATATGATGCAACATCTAAGAAACTAGAACTTAAATCTAAAAAGAATGGGTCTTCTATGTTTTTGCTAAACTGAGTGATAACTTGATGATAATTGAATAATAATTTAATAAACATGTTATACTTATTATCAAAATCATTGAAATCTGGTAGTGGAATCTGCCCATTATTAATTTTGTGAGTTATTTCTTCTTGATTGTAGTTATTTACATTAAAGAATATGTTCTCATTAGGTAGCCCATTATAGTTAAGTAATGGATGTAGTGTATAATTACCGTTGGATAAAACAGCAATGTTTGATAAATCAGTTGTTATATAAACATTAATCGATGGAATAGTAAATCCATTTATATTACTCGGAATAAGACTTGTGTTTAATTTAAGCATATTCATTTCATAATAATCATTGAAGATTGATACATTTAATTGACTACGAGTATAAAATCGATCTAAATTAGCCTTTAAAAATTCAACTTGTTTTTCTACTTTATATGTAATTGCCTCAACCATCATCTGTACGGGGTCACTTGGTGATAAGTTTAGTAAAAATTCTTTAACAGGTCTAAGAACATATTCAACAAGATCAATATAAGATAATTCATGCCAGTATTTATCATCTTCTACAAGAATTCCATTAGCTGGTGGATTTGTATAACTATCCATCATGTAAACTTTATTATTATTAGGTAGTCGATTAGATCCATAATCATGAATATCCCCTATTAAGTAATCATATCCGATAAGATAATTATCCTCATATGAAATAGAATTTCTGCGAAGGAGGTTATTATCACGATTATATGAAATATTTCTACCCATATTGAATACACTTTTTGAGGTACTTTTTCTAGTTGTATAGTAGTATAACTGTAATTCATTTAATAATTCTTTTACAACATCGTTATCTATTGACAATTCATTAGCTTGAGTGTAAAATCTTAGATCTGTGGATTGTAGTAATTTGGCGATGTCATCATTGAATTTAGAAAGTTTATCGATCAATTGCTCAAAAGTAGCATCTGAAAATCCAAAAATTTTATCATTCAATCCCTCTTCAAATAATCTATCAAATTCTTTTGTCATATCATTTACTTTATTCGCATTTATATCTTTAAGAGGACCTATTTCCGTTTCAAAAGCTTCCTTGCTGGATTCTAATTGTTTATTTATAATTTCAATGGCTTCATCCATTTGTTCTATCATCGGATCCTCTGGATTTTTTTGTATTAATTCCGCTTTCAACTTTTGTAAACTTTCAAGAGCATGTTTATCATATAACAATCCATAATACGATTCATATACCTTTGATAATTCTTGATCAATCTCCACATTTTTTCCTTTAATATAGAGATTTTCAATATAACTCTGAATACTGCCATATCGAGGAAAAGTTACTCCATATCCATGTTCACAACCAAATACATTTATATCGTTCTTTCCTTTGATTCTCTCCATTGAAGCAAGATCTGCTTTCCAAGTTGAACCTGAATTATAACTTATTGTAGAGTACATTCTTATAATATCACTAGCAGGATTGGATGTATCTTGAAAATAATGAATCAATGCAGATTTTAACCAACGATCATTCAGAGGTTCACTTCCATCAGGTAAAGTTAATTTTAACTCTCCATATTGTACATCTCCATTAGCATCAGTAACCGTAGCTTTAATGAAATAACCACCACTTTCATCCTTTGTAATTACATTATTATCGATTAAATCTTTCAAAGTATCGGGATTATTTAAATCTACTGCAACCAAATTGGGATAAGTAAATGGATTGTTACTTCCTAAATTATTAATACCGTCATTAAAAGCTTTAACAGTTGCATCATCCCCATGTACTTCTACAATTTGTACCCCTACTGTTGAATCTGGAGTAAGCTCAATTAAATCTCCATTTGAGTTTTTGAATATTTTATCGGTTCCACTCATTTGTACATCATGAATAAACCAATCTTTCTTTGTAATTCCATTTATTTTATCTGGTACTTTCATAACTTTTCCATTCTTTACCAATTTATCAGGAGAAAAATCAATTAAGAGGGATTTAGGATCTAAGTCTTTAGGAAAGATTTCACCACCAATTCTAGTTTTCCCTGTACTTGGTTCTAGATAGGTAATTTTACCATTTTCTTCTTTCAACTCAAATAATCCAGTTTTATGTCTAGAATGTTCCGATAATAATCCATCTTTATTATAGTTAAGAAATGGAATTCTCCTTTGTAATCTAGCTGCGTTTAATGCTTTTACATATTCTTTGTGAGCACTAGTAATGATTTGCTTTACGTTATTTACTTTATCAGCAGGGATTTCAACAAACTTTTCACCATTATACGTACCATATAAATTTTTCAAATGAGCAGTAATTCCACCATGTTTAACTATATAATCTTGTCCAAGTA
>JAOUKW010000424.1 GCA_029882335.1 Candidatus Heimdallarchaeota archaeon
CATTCTTCCACATCCGATCTCCCCTTATCCCATGACCCAAATTTGCATTTAAAAGAAGAATAATGATGAGAATGTTAGTAATTAGTTGTTTCTTCATCAATATTGTTTAAGATTTTAAATTATATAATCTTCTTTTTTTCTAATCATTATTTTTATCTATTTTATTCAATTCTTTACCTTCTGGAAAGCAATAGCTATAATACTTACATTTATAAAAATCATTACCGCATTCTGAATGATATTCAGGAATAGGTTCGGGTAATATTTGAAGTTCCTCATCTCTTCCCAGCTCTGCAATCTTAATTATTAACTGAGAAAATATGGGTTTTACAAAATTTTGACTATAATAAAACATCTCCCATGAATTTCTATTGACGTATAACAATCCTCCTTTAATACCTCCTAACATTCCTTGATATGCCATTAATTGTATGGTATGAGGTGCAACTGGTAATTGATCTACAGGTTTCATCGTTGTTTTAATATCAATAACTACTAAATCCCCATCATTATCTCTTATTAATAAGTCGTAATGACCAACTAAAGAATATTTTCCCGTACTGACACCAACCTTTCCTTCAATTGACTCAACTCTTACTTGTAATGCATCTTGTATTGCTTCATGAATGATTTGACCACTAATATGAGAACCAAATAATTCTTCTTTTTCATCAGACTTGATACTTTCTATGATCTCTGGTTTTAGGTATCGCGTAATGTCTTTTTCCAATAATATCTTTCTTTTACAGTATGGTATGCTTGATGCTCTGAATTCACCTAATTTTGGGATATAATCATGACTGTTTCTTTTTACATAACTATGTATTATTTGTTTCATTTCAGAAAATAAACTTCTTTGGGTATCTAACATATCAGAACTTCCCATTGAGTTTTGGTTTCCTTCTTTCATCTATACTTAATCTGTAAAATATTTATTATAAAGGATTTATATCAGTAATATATTTATTTAACTTTTATATTACGTTCTTGATATATTGAACTTTAATCTTTCTTCCTTCCCAATTTAACTGGCGGTCGGAAAAATACAGGAGTTGCTGCAGCACCTCTTTTTACTTCAACATCAACTGTAAGTGCTTCACTTATTGCTCTAAAGCGATTTCTTAGGGTTACTGGTGTGGTCATAGCTGCTTCTGCTACCATTTGTTGAGTCCTTCTTTCACCCGTCCTTAAACATGCTAGATAAATTACTGCGGCTGCAACGCTCATTGGAGATTTACCAATATCCAGTTTCTGTTTTCTTGCTTCTTCCAAGATTTTTCTAGCCTCATTTTCAGTTTCTTGGGTGAGTTCCAGCTTTGAAGTTAATCTAGCAATCATGCTATTTGCACGAGTGACTTTTGGTTTAATATTTAACTCAATCATATAAACTCTCATACAGCGAGCAATAATCTTTTTCTCAACTTCACTACTATCCTCGAGGTCTTTCAACACAATTGCAAAATCGTGTTCTCTAGCAGCAATATATACTGCAGCAGCAATCATAGAATTAATTGATCTACCTCGAATTAACTTTTTCTTCAATGCTTTTCTATAATAAAAGGAAGCAGTTGATTGGGCTTCTTGAGGTAATTGCAATGCAGCAGCTAATCTCTTTAATTCTCTAAGTGCAGTTCTAAGATTTCGAATTTCGGATTTTGAAGTTCTAGCATTCATCCATCTTAATCTTCGCATCTTATGACGTGTCAGACTAGTTAATTTAGTTCCTGAAGCGTCTCTTGATCCATTTCCAATATCTGTTGATAATCCATAATCTGGACGGAGATTGGATACAGGTGGACCGGTTCTTAAATTATTACCTCCATTGTCCACTGATGAAAAATTCTGACTTGACATATCAATAATTCTATCAAGTACTAACCCACAATCACTACATACAACATGACCCTGTCTGAATTGTTCTACAACTTTGTTCGAACCACAGTCAGGACAACTTTCCCTTATCATTTAATACACTCTTAGATTCTCAATCAAGTATTTAATGGTACTCTAATAAAAGTGACAAATAGATATATAAATTTATTCTATCACCATAAAACACTGTTGATAACAATATATCGATCCGGTCATATTTAAAGATATCCGGTAATATAGGCAATATCTGAGAAGTTCCAAATTATCTGTTATTCAATTTCAATTATATATGTAGATTTGGATAGAAATAAAGACTATCCGGATAAAATGTCATTGTGAACGTGAAAGAAGCATTAGATATATTTTCAAGTGATATTGAAGGTATAACGCCTGAAACCATTTTTTTAGGACCTCATCTAGATGTTTTATCAATTGAAAATACAACATTAACCTCAATTCCTTCTAGTATTATTAACTTTTCAAAACTTAGAATCCTACACTTACACAATAACAACCTGAAAAAATTGCCTGATGAATTATCTCAATTAATACATCTAGAACGAATTATAATTTCAAATAATCAATTTACTTCTATTCCTAGTTGTATATTTACTCTCCCCAATTTACAGGAATTAGAATTGCAAAATAACCAAATATCAATCGTAAAATCAGGGATAGGTAATCTAAAATTACTAAAAAAATTATTTTTACAAAATAATTCTATCATTGATTTACCAATTGAAATTGGCAATTTAGTTGAATTGATAGAATTGAATTTATCAAATAATAAAATCACCTCTTTACCAAATGAATTTTGCAATTTAAAATCTTTAATGTTCTTGAATTTAAATAATAATCAAATATTATCACTTCCTGTTTCTATGAATAATCTAAAACGACTAGAAACCCTTTTCTTGAAGGATAATCAATTAGAAGAATTACCCCTAAGTATGGGAAAAATGTTTCAAATAAGAGAGCTAAACTTAAAGGGTAATCGAGCTTTAGATGGATTTGATTTGCATTACGAAGGTAAGTTTCGTCTAAATGATTTCTTCAAAAAATTTAGGAAGATAAATAAATCTGCAGACACTCACACATGTAATAATTGTAATAACGAACAAACTCTTGGTTTGATTATTTGTGAAGTTTGTAGATCTGAATTATCTCATTGTTATATATGCAAAACTGGATTTTATGAATCAACAATTGTAGACTGTCCTAACTGCAAATCTCAATTTCATAAAGAACATCTTGCATCTGTATTTAAATTAACCAATAAATGCCCTTCATGTAAAGTTGCACTTGATCGATCGATTGCAAAATAATGCTGAGGATATTGATTATTGCTAATCAACCCTAAACCCCGATTGAGTGCTCATCGAATCATAGATTCTCCAGGACCTCAGCAAATACCATTAATGTAGGATGAGTGATAAATAGTTATCTAATAACCATTAAATTTGATGTAAAAACTCTGAAATTTTAATAAAATTAACAAAATTCGTGAAATACATTAAAATTGAATACTCATTGTGATTTACTACTCAATTTTAAATAATGCAGGGATAAAGGTTATATTTATGTTTATGAGAAATATAATAGGTTATGTCGGGTTGGTTAAATGAATCTGGGGTAGATTCAACTGAATCAGTAACAGAAGTGTATAACATTACATTAATAGGAGAACCTGGGATTGGTAAGACTTCTATTCAACGCAGGCTAGTACGTCAATTATT
>JAOUKW010000340.1 GCA_029882335.1 Candidatus Heimdallarchaeota archaeon
AAGCTATAAGAGTTGCATCATTACCATCCATTGTTAAGGAATAATCATTTTCTAATGTATTCTTGATAGCAACTTCAACATTTGGTACATCTTCATAAATTATTATTTTCATGTTTTTACTATCAAGTAAATTGGACATATTACCAATAAATAACGCCTTAGTTTTTGCCATTCTGTTATTAAAAATATTAACAAGATCATCAATTGCAGATTCATTATTTGCTAAATTAAATCCGTTGATAAGCAATTGTCTAATTTCAAGTGAAATTGTATCAGAAGCAATAATAATATTGTCAATTGGGATCAAAAGGTTCGATAGCACGTCTTGTGCTTCTTCTGGTAATATTTTAATACTGGATCCAGCAAGTTCAAGATCTAATTCTTTATTGCCAATAATAAAATTTAGTGTTTGATTTTCATGATTAAATTCTTTTGTTTCAAGCATTAAATTGATATTATCGATTAATAATGAGCCTTGTATTAAATATGCATTTTCATGGGTTACATCAAATCTATTCATTGCATAGATAATCAATTCCAATGCTTTTCTATACTCTCTTAATTTATAATATATCCATCCTAGTCGAAATTGAGTAATTTTAACCTCAATATTTGCAGTTGTCTTTAATTGTATGTTTGTTTGAAGAATTTCCAATGCATCATCATACATTTCCATCTTACCATAGTAGTATCCTATTTGATCATTAACAGAAGTAATTAAATAAGGATTGCCATTTTGAGTAGCATATTCACTTGCTAATATTAAATATTTATAGGATTGATGATCCTTATTCAATAATGAATAAATAGACGCTATTTGGAGGTATGCTATGATTATGTTATATTGATTTGATGATAATAATACATCTCTGTAATATTCCAAAGCAGATTGATAATTAAGTAATGTTTTTTGTACAGACGCAATTTTTATTAATGTCTCATAATAACTATTTTTCCTATTACAATTCTTAAATAGATCTAAACTTTCTAGATAATTTTCAAGAGCAAAATCATAACTACTGTTTTTCTGGAAATACTCGCCATATATCGATTTAATCGATGCAATTAGGTATTCATCATTGAGTTCTTCAAAAATTTCCATAGAATGTAATATATATTCTTCCACAAGATAATTCTCATGATGTAACATAATTCCATTCATTGCAGAATATTGTGCCATTATTCCTGAGAAACGATCTGTATCAATAATTAAGGTTGATGATATGTCAAATGATTTTTGATATTGACCAAATTTATTCAATATAATCGCTTTACAGGAGTTGTATATCTGCTCATTCTTGTTATTTTCAGGTATTATTGAGAATAATTCTTTCCAGGCTTTATTGTAATCTCCTTTCTCAATTAAGGTATAAATAAAGATTAAATTTGAATACTGGTCTAATTTGTCATTTAATGACAATGCCTGATTGAAATCCTCTGTTTTTATTAATTCGTATATGTTTTGCATACCATAAATATATACAATCACGGTATATAAACTTGGTTATAAAATATTTTGATTTCTTATTTTAAGCAATTCGGGAGTGTAAACTCATAATTAAAACAAAAGTTAACCAGCTATTTATTTTTTAATCATTGGAAAATGGTATATTAGTATGGATCCAGTATCAAAGACTTATGTACTATATGAACAATTATTATTCGTTCAAACCATCCCAATTGGTTATATACATGTTTTTATACTTCAAAATATCCTCAATCGCATCTTCAAATTTATTTTTTATTGTATAGTTTTTATACTTTGATAATTTCATTACAAAGCTGACTGTAACTTTAGCCAGTCTCTTTTCACCAAAAACAAAAGCTAAATATATAACATTAGTCAATGTATTTACAGTTTGTTTAGCTTTTGCACGTAATTCCCCATTCATTCTTTCTTCCATTTCTGACATGTCCACAATTATAAACTTTTTAACTAATTCATTATTGTAATTCAAAAGTACTTCTGACATTAAATTCAATGTAAATTCCGACGTAAATGGCAAATGCTTCCAAATAATGATATTTTGATCAATGACATACACCCTCTTTCTAATAAAATCTCTTTCAATCGGCGTGCTGGTTTCATCAAAATATCGATAATATTCCATTATTTACCTCATCGTTATTTATAGTATAAAAATTGGGTGTTAAGCAAAAATTATTCGTAACCAAATTTAGAATTATTAATGTTTGAACATTAAGTTTGGAACATGATGTTGATCAATTTACATGAAACTGTTATTGAAAACGATGGTATTACTAAATTCAAATTGGTATTATATTATATCAATAATTGTGAAAATGCAAGTATTATTTTTTAAAATCATTAAATTACACAAGTAAACGCAAAATTAATGATTTTTAAAAAGGCGCTATGTGTTGCGTTGTACTTTCGTTTAGAAATCTCATAAAATCAAAAAAAATTACATTTAATCCATCAAAATCAAATTAAATATATTTATAGTTGTAAGGTGATAAAAAATTTACATTAAAATATATAAAGCTAACTAATTATAATTTATATAAAAATCGGTATATACTGTTTATGATCTGTAAAACTAAATAAAATGAGAAAACTAATTGTTACAGAAAAGCGCTAATAAATATAAACTCAAAAGTTAATTAATTCCTATAACTCTTATATCATATACTATTGTTTGACTTTCATTTTAATTAAAAATATCTATGGGATATATTTATATACTATAAAACTCTTAGTGATGGGTATGAATAGCTATGTTGAAAGTAATAAATTAAATCACAAAATCAGTGAAATATTGGTTATCAATAAATTTGGTGATTCATTATATAAGAAAGAATTTAATCCCATTTGCAACACTAATGATGAAAATTTAAATTCTGGGCTATTAGCTGCTGTAATTTTATACGGTGAAGTTGCTTATGGAAACCAATCAAAAAATTGTATAAAAGAAGAGCATAGTGTAACAAAACTTGAGGGAAATTGTTCAAATTGGTTAATATCAAAAAGTCAAAATATTGCAGTAGCAATCAATGTTACAACAGAATCATTTCTTAATTACATACCCAAAGTGGTAAGTTTAATTTCATCCAATATAATTTCTGGATTTGAGACTTTTATTGCTTATATGGATGGTATGTCTGTTGAAAAATATCGAGATTACCAGTCTGATTTTGATAAATTTATTGATAGTACTATTCATGAACATTTGGAGGATTTGAGTCCGTATATTCGACGATAAGTGTTCTTAATGGAGTAATACAAAGATGAAAGATTATAATATTGAAATATCAATCAATCGCGTTTTAACACCTGAAACTAATTCCAGTTGTTGTTCTATGATAAAGAGGTGTTTTTAATGTTTATAGAGGAGACACCTGATTTTTTCACTACCGATCAAATTGCATATATTTATGTTATCCATAATACTGGTATAACTCTTGTAAATCGAATGTACTCACCCTTGTGTAAAAATGAAGATCCACAATTGATTGGAGGTTTTATCGGTGCCTTAATGACCTTTGCAAAAGAGACGTACCAAAATAATTCAACTTATTGTGATGTGGTTAATCATCAATTGGTTAAAATGGAATCTACCTGTACAAATTGGATATTTTCTAATCAAGATGAATATTTTGTTTTAACACAACTTCCAAAAGAATCCACTCTTAATTATAGTAAGGACATACTCAATAGAATAAATTTCAATATACTAAATACATTCATTACCTTCAAAGAATTTTACGATGATTTAGGAATGGACACCTATAAGGATTTTTCATATGAATTCAGAGCAACTATTGATACCATTGTTTCTGAGACTCTAAATGATGCCAAGCATAACATGAGAATGAGAAATATGAAAGAAAGGATACTCGGTAGATTAAAATTAGGTTAATAAATTTAAAATTGATTAAGCAAACAATACTGAATTCTATAGATAATATATTTTATCCATTTTTTATTAATTACAAGGTAAATAATCATTAATAATTAGAAAAGGTAAAAACAATTCAATGTAGGTATTAAATATGTCAAATTCAATACTTAATCAAATACCCAAAGAATATCATAATATCCTAAATAACATTCCAAGTAGTGAGATGGAAAGTTTTATTCATTCATTTAACATTACTGATCATATTCATGAGTATTTGAAGGTATTGGAAGCTGTTGACAGAACAATTCAAGTATTTTCAATTCCATCTGGTTTGTGGTTGCATTTGTATGGTCGAATTGCTTTTATTGCAAGTAAATATGAGGAATTATTACATTTATATTCACTACCTAAATATCAAAATAATCTACAAATATTACCATTTGTTGCTAGAGTGTATACCTTTCAAAACGAATTTGAAAAAGCACAAGAGCTTTGTAATCGAGTGATTGATTCTATTAATTTCGAAGATAACATCAATTTCATGAATATTCATACTTTTTTCGAAGTATATTTCACCCAAGCGTTAATTTATGTATATAGTAGGCAAATACAAAAAATTGATGAAGTAATTGAAAAGTTGGAATCATTCTCTAAAAAATACATTGTTAAGAAA